>CAYYZZ010000158.1:0-6166 GCA_964476235.1 uncultured Streptomycetaceae bacterium
GCCTGCGCCGTGCGCCTCGCATCCATCCCGTCCTGGCCACAACGCATCACGCGCCTATTATTGAGATAGGTTCCGATCAGGGCACCTATCGTCTTTTTTGATAGGGGCTCTGAATAAACAGTTGAGCGAGGGCAGGTAGCACTCATCTGCCGCAGAATTTTTGGAGATCAGAATGGAAGCTTTAAAAGACGTGCGTATCCTCGACTTGACGCACGTGCAGGCGGGGCCGACCTGCACGCAGCTGCTCGCGTGGATGGGGGCCGACGTGATCAAGTTGGAGCCACCGCAGGGGGACGCCACCCGCGGGCAACTGCGCGATGTGCCGAACGCCGACAGCCTTTATTTCACGATGCTCAACTGCAACAAGCGCTCGATCGTCGTGAACCTGAAGACTGCCGAGGGCAAGTCGGTGTTCGTGGACCTGCTCAGGAAATGCGACATCGTCATGGAGAACTTCGGGCCGGGCGTGCTGGACCGGCTCGGTTTTACCTGGGAGAAGATCCACGAGATCAATCCGAGGGCTGTCATGGGGTCGATCAAGGGCTTCGGCTCGAGCGGTCCCTATGCCGATTTCAAGGCCTACGAAAACGTGGCGCAGGCGATGGGCGGTGCGATGAGCACGACCGGCGTCCCTGAAGGGCCGCCATTCGTCACCGGCGCGCAGATCGGAGACACCGGCACCGGCCTGCATCTCGCAATTGGTCTGCTCGCTGCACTGAACCAGCGCAACCGCACCGGCAAGGGCCAGTACGTCGAAGTGGCGATGATGGACGGCGTGATGAACCTCTGTCGGGTCAAGTTCCGCGACCACCAACGCCTCACTCGCGGCAACATGCCGGAGTACTCGGTGCCGACGCGGCAGGGCATGGGTGACGTGCCGCGAGCCGGCAACGATTCAGGGGGCGGCCAGCTCGGCAACGCGATCCATTGCAAGCCGCAAGGACCCAACGACTGGCTTTACGTCGTGGTCCAGGAAGCGGTCTGGGAGGGGCTTGCCAGCCGCATCGGCCCCGATCTCGGCATGCCCGGCCTTGCGACCGATCCCCGGTTCGCCAAGATCGCGGACCGCCGCAAGAACCAGAACGAGATGTGGGCGCTGATCACGAAGTTCGCGGCGAACCATACCAAGCGCGAGTTCATGGCGATCCTGAATCCGCTGGACGTTCCCTGCGGTCCCATCATGGGCACAGAGGACCTCGCCAACGACGAGCACGTGCGCGGGCGCCAGATGTGGGTCGAAATCGACCACCCGCAGCGCGGCAAATGGTGGAACGTCGGCATGCCGATCAAGCTGTCCGATTCTCCGGCCGACATCCAGCGATCGCCGCTGCTCGGGGAGCATACCGAGGAAGTCCTGCGCCAGGTGCTGGGTTACAGCGACGAGAAAATAGCTCAACTGAAGCAGGCCGGCGCTTTTTCTGCGCCGCCGAAAAAGGCTGCTTAACATGAAAATCGCAATCATCGGACAGCAGGATTTTGGCAAGGCCGTGCTGGAGGCATTCCTCGCGCGCAAGGACGAGGTAGCGGGTGTGTTCTGCGCGCCGGAAAAGCCGGGGGCCAAGGCCGATCCGCTGCGGGCGGCCGCCGAGGAAAAGAAACTCAAGGTATTCCAGTTCAAGTCGCTGCGCGACGCCGAGGCGCACGAAGCATTGAAAGGGCTGAAGGTCGACATCGGCATCATGGCCTACGTGCTGCAGTTCGCGCCCGACAGCCTGGTCAAGATCCCGCGCCTGGGCACCATCCAGTACCATCCCTCGCTGCTGCCCAAGTACCGCGGACCCTCGTCCATCAACTGGCCGGTCATCCGCGGCGACACCCGCACCGGCCTCACCATCTTCCGCCCCAACGAGGGACTCGACGAAGGCCCGATCGTGCTGCAGAAGGAGTGCGACATCGGCCCGGACGACACCATCGGCGACGTCTATTTCAACAAGCTGCTCCCGATGGGCGTCAAGGCCATGCTCGAGGGCGCGGACCTCGTGGCCGCCGGCAAGCACCAGGAGATCGTGCAGGACGAATCGAAGGCGAGCTACGAAGGCTGGTGCCGGGAGGCCGAGGCGCGCGTGCACTGGGCGCACCACGTGGACTTCGTCTACAACCTGATCCGCGGCTGCAACCCGGCGCCGGGCGCGTGGACGACGCTGAACGGCAAGAAATTGCAGATCTTCGACGCGCGCAAGCACGTGTTCCGGCGTTTCGCGGACGTGGTCGGCAAGATCGGTGAAGTCACCGGTGTCACCGACACGAGCTTCAAGGTCACCGCCCAGGGCGGCCTGATCGAGGTGCTGCGCGCGCGCGGCGAGGACGGCAAGAAACTGTCCGGCGGAGAGTACGCGCGCTCGGCAGGTCTCGCCGCCGGCACCATACTCGGCAACTAACCCCACTCCAGACGCGCCCCTCACCGGGGCCGGTTACCGCGTAACGTCGGGGTATCCCGTGCCACGCTATTGATGATTTGCCAGCTGATTCCCGTACGCCTCTCCAGCGCCGCTCGATATCGCTGCCGCCGTCCTGTCGCCGGGTGCGGCCTTTCGTGGCCGATTCGACCACGCGGCAGCCTCCGTAATGTATTGTATACATGAGGGGTTTCATCCCGCAGTTGCCAGAAAAACATATACTTTTCCGGCAAATATCGTAGAATTGATAAGTGAATGACGGTAACCCGCTAGAAAAAAATAACAAAATGCAGGGACAGGGATGAGAAAACTCGATTTTTGGCGAGCCGACTGGTTTCTCGGGGTCCTGGTCGTACTAATCGTCCTGGTTTTATCGGGCCGGGACCTGGTCCAGAGCCTCGAGCGCAAAGCCTACGACCTGGGCGTGCAGGCCACGGCGCGCGAGCCGCTGAAGGACATCCACGTCATCGTCATCGACGAGCAGTCGCTCGAAAAGATCGGACGCTGGCCGTGGTCGCGGGACGTGCTTGCCAAGATGACCGATCTGCTGGCGGGCGCCAAGCCCAAGGTGATCGGCAGCGCGGTGCTCTTGAGCGAGCCGCAAATCGACGCCGGCTACCAGTACATCGTCAAGCTGATCGAGCTCGCGAACCGGTCGGCTCCTTCGGCCCAGCCCGGCGCCTCCGCTCCACCGGTTTCCGGAGAGATGGCTCAGTTCGTCGCGTTGCTGAAAGAGGCCGAGCAATCGCTCAATACCGACCGCAAGCTTGCCGATAGCTACGCCAAGGCGGCCAACGTCGTGATGCCGGTGCTGTTCCGGATTGCCGAGCCGCGTGGCAAGCCCGACAAACCGCTTCCCGATTTCGTGTTGAAGAGCGCGATCACGGCGCCCCAAGGCGAGGAAGTGGCTCTGCCGACCGACAGGGTCGAGATACCCATCGAGATGCTGGGGAAGGCCGCCGCGGGACTCGGACACCTCAACGCCAACCCGGACGTCGACGGCGCGGTCCGCACCGAGCCGCTGGTGCTCGGCCACTTTGGCAAGATTTTCCCTTCGCTGTCGATGGTGATCGCGGCGAAGTATCTCAACCTGGACCCGGCGGATATCAAGGTTCGGCCCGGCCAGGGCGTTTCCCTCGGCAAGCTGGGCATCGATACCGATCCGGCGCTGCAGATGTATACCTACTTCTACAAGGACCGCGACGGGCGCCCCGCATTCCGTGTCGACTCGTTCTACGACGTGTTGAACGGCAAGATCCAGGCGGACACCTATCGCGACAAGATCGTTCTGATCGGCGCGACGGCCGCCGGGCTGGCCGGCACCACGGTGACGCCGGTATCGCCCGCCATGCCATCCGTGCTGACGCTCGCGCATTCGGTTTCCTCGATCCTGCAGGAGCACTTCTTCGTCGCGCCGACGTGGGGCTGGATCGTGGAGAAACTGGTATTCCTGCTGGTGGCGCTTTATCTGATCCTGCTGTTGCCGCGGCTCAAGGCGGCGGTCGCGGGCATGCTGAGCCTCGCCATCGGCATCGCGCTGATCGCCGTTCATTTCGGGCTGATGGTCGCGCAGCTGATGTGGCTGCAGCTGATGGCGGCGGTGGTCCTGCTCGCTGTCGGTTATGCGGCGCTCATCACCAAGCGCTTCCTTGTCGTCGAGCGCGGCAAAGAGAAGTCCGACCTCGATTCCGCTCAGAGCAACCGCATGCTCGGCCTCGCCTACCAGGGGCAGGGGCAGCTCGACACCGCGTTCGACTACTTCCGCAAGCTGCCGGTGGACGACGGCATCATGGACGTGCTCTACAACCTTGCGCTCGATTTCGAGCGCAAGCGCCAGTTCAACAAGGCGGAGTCGGTGTTCCGCTACATGGCTGATTACAATCCCAAGTTCCGCGATCTGGACAGCCGCCTGAACCGCGCCAAGGCGATGTCGGAAACCGTGATCCTGGGCGGAGCGGGCGGCGGCCATCCCGGCGGCACCGTGATCCTGCCGGGCGGCGGGGTGGAAAAGCCCATGCTCGGCCGCTACCAGGTCGAGAAGGAGCTGGGCAAGGGCGCGATGGGCATCGTCTACCTCGGCAAGGACCCCAAGATCGGGCGCGTGGTGGCGATCAAGACCATGGCGCTGTCGCAGGAGTTCGATCCCGACGAGCTGAAGGACGTGAAGGAGCGATTCTTCCGGGAAGCCGAGACCGCGGGCCGCCTCGCCCATCCCAATATCGTGACGATTTACGATGCCGGTGAAGAGCACGACCTCGCCTACATCGCGATGGAGTTCCTCAAGGGCAAGGACCTGACTCCGTACATCAAGCCCGAGAACCTGCTGCCGCTGCCCAAGGTGCTCTCCATCTTAGCGCGCGTGGCGGAAGCGCTGGCTTACGCGCACAAGAACAGCGTCGTGCATCGGGACGTCAAGCCCGCCAACATCATGTACGAACTGGAAAGCGATACCGTGAAGGTCACCGATTTCGGCATTGCCCGGATTACCGATTCGTCCAAGACCAAGACCGGCATGGTGCTCGGCACGCCTTCCTACATGTCGCCTGAACAGCTGTCGGGCCAGAAGATCGAGGGCCACTCTGATCTTTTCTCGCTCGGCGTGGCGCTGTACCAGATGGCGTCCGGCCGGCTGCCGTTCCAGGGCGACTCGATGGCGCAGCTCATGTTCAAGATCGCCAACGAAGCGCACGCGGACATCCGGACACACAACCAGAAATTGCCGGCATGCGTGGCGGCGATCGTGAACAAAGCCCTCGCCAAGAACCCGGATCAGCGTTATCAGGACGGTGAGCAGATGGCCAAGGCGCTGCGTCTTTGCCTGCAGAGCCTCTCGGCCGCGCGGCAGGCGGCCGCGCCCGCGCCCGCGCCTTCGGCTCCGGCGGCGCCGGCGACAAGCTCATAAGCGACGACGCCATGATCAATCTCAAAACCGCCCTCGAAATTGCGACCGCCACCCATTCGGGCATGGTGCGTTCGCACAACGAGGACAGCATCGCGGCCGACGCCGAGGACGGGCTGGCGGTGCTCGCGGACGGCATGGGCGGCTACAACGCGGGAGAAGTTGCGAGCGGCATCGCCGTCGAGTTGATCAGGACCGAGATGAAGAAAGCGCTCTCGGGCAGGAAACCCGAGGAGCTGAACGGGCTGAACGCCGAACAACTGATTACCGAGCACTCGACGCGCGCGAACGCGGCGATCTACCATGCTTCCCAGAGCCAGCCGCAGTACTCGGGCATGGGCACGACGCTGGTGGTTGCGTTATGGCATGACAACCAGATATCGGTCGGGCATATCGGCGACTCGCGGCTCTACCGGTTGCGCGGCGGCGCGCTGGAGCAGGTCACGCGCGACCATTCTTTGTTGCAGGAACAGATCGATAGCGGCATGATAACCAGGGAGCAGGCCCGGCATTCCCAGAACAAGAACCTGGTCACGCGCGCCGTCGGGATCGATCCCGAGGTGGAGACCGAAGTTCATACCTATCCGGTCCAGGCGGGCGACATCTACCTGATGTGCTCCGACGGATTGAACGACATGGTGACCGACGAGGATATACAGATGACCCTGTCCTCGTTGCAAGCCAACCTGCCGCTTGCCGCGCAGCAGCTGGTGCAGCAGGCATGTGACAACGGGGGACGCGACAACGTTTCGGTTATTCTGGTGCGGATCGTAAAAGCTTTTCCGGCGCGCACCGGCTTGATGGATAAATTGAAGACTTGGTTCAGATAGAAGGCGGGGATAACACCATGGCGAAGTTGATTCTCAGTCTT
>CAYYZZ010000159.1:0-6145 GCA_964476235.1 uncultured Streptomycetaceae bacterium
AAAAGCGCGGCTTCAGGTCTTTCGCCGACAGCACGTCGGGCGTGCCGAGCGCGCAAGTCGCGGCACAGGCTTTGATGAATTCCCGTCGTTCCATAGCGTGGAGTTCCGGCAGTGCGAATACGCCTATTGTTCAGAACACACGCGCATGGTGTCAACCCGGGAGAAAGCGGGGAGAGGGCCTGCTAGCGCGGTAGTTCGCTTCAGGGCAATGGGCCGCTTTCGAACGCCTTGAGTTCGGCTTCCGTGTTGACGTTGCTGAAGGCACCCGGCTGGTCGTCGAAAGCGACTTCGACGGCCTTCAGCCGCGCATACCAGGAATCGATCTTGCGGCCGCCGCCGGACAGAAAATCGGTGAGGCCGGGCAGCACCTGTTTTCGGCACAGGCAGAACACGGGGTGAGGTTGATCGCCGGTCCTGGCGACGGCGAGTTCCGCGTTCCCGCGCTCGAGGGCGACGCGCAGCCGCGCGATCAGGTCACGGGGCAGGAACGGCGAATCGCAAGGGGCGGTGGCGACGAGTTCGTGCGCCGCTTCGGTGAGGCCCCGGTGCAGGCCGGCAAGCGGCCCGGCAAAGCCGGCTATCTGGTCCGGGATCACGCGGTAGCCTAAACGGGCGTAAGCCTCGATATTCTGGTTGGCGTTGATCAGGATCTCGTCGACCTGGGGCGCGAGCCGCTCGATCACCCAGGCCGCCATGGGCTTGCCGCGCAGCAGCTTCAGGCCCTTGTCCACGCCGCCCATGCGGCGGCCCTGCCCACCGGCGAGGATCACTCCCGTGATCAATGTTGAGTGTTGAGTTTTGAGTTTTGAATGAGAAGCCAAACTGCAACCACTCTTGGAAATTCAACACTCAAAATTCAACATTCAACACTCGTCAAGACCATCAGGCTAACATCGTTTGCGTGATGGTCTTGACGAAACGGTGGTTGCCGGTGAACAGCAGGTAATGCTTGTTCACCGCGCGGCCGATCATCGTGATGCCGACACGGCCCGCGATCTGGTGGCCCATTTCAGTCAGCCCCGAGCGCGAGACCAGGAACGGGACCTGCATCTGGGCGGCCTTGATCACCATTTCGGAGGTGAGCCGCCCGGTGGTGTAGAAGGTCTTGTCCGAGCCATCCACATGGTCGAGCCACATCTTGCCGGCGATGGCATCCACCGCGTTATGGCGCCCGACATCCTCGACGAAGTAGAGGATGTCCGCGCCCGCCGCGAGGGCGCATCCGTGCACCGCGCCTGCGCTCTTGTAAATCGTCTCGTGGCGCCGCACGGCATCGAGCAGCGCGTAGAGCGTCTCCTCGGGGAGCCGGACGTCGTCGCGCAGCTTGATGGAATCGATTTCCTCCATCAGGTCGCCAAAGACCGTTCCCTGGCCGCAACCGGTGGTGACGGTGCGTTTCTTCAATTTGTTTTTCAGTCCTTTTACGCCTTTGCGCGTGGTCACCGCGACGGAGTCGGTTTCCCAGTCCACCTGCACGGCGGCGATTTCCTCGATCGAGCCGACCAGGCGCTGGTTGCGGAGGTAGCCGATGGTGAGCGCCTCCGGCGCCTGGCCGAGCGTCATCAGGGTGACGATCTCGCGCTTGTCGATATAGAGCGTGAGCGGATGCTCCCCGGCGATCGGCGTGGGCAGCGCCTCGCCGCGCTCGTTGATGGCCTCGACCTCGAACGTGAGCGGGCGGCTGGCGTGGGTAAGTTTGGGACGATGCATTTCAAGGCAAAAGGAAAAAGGGAAAAGGGAAAAGGGTACCGACCGCCGGATTCAGGAGCGCTTCTACCTTCATCCTTTTGCCTTATGCCTTTTCCCTTTTGCCTTTGGAGGCGGTGTCAGCCGCCGATGTAGGACATCTCGATCTTTTCGAGCTTTGCGGTCTGGGACGTGCGGATCTCGGAATAGCGGTCGGATCGTTTCAGCCAGATTGCCGAGACGGCGTCCCGGATCTCGCCGTCGGAGGCGCTACCGCGCAGCAGGTCCCGCAGGTCGTGCCCGGTGGTCGCGAAGAGGCAGGTATAGAGCTTGCCCTCGGTGGAGAGCCGGATGCGGGTGCAGTCGCGGCAGAACGCCTGGGTGACCGATGCGATCACGCCGATCTCGCCGCTGCCATCCTGGTAGCGCCAGCGTTCCGCGACCTCACCCTTGTAGTTGGGGTCGGCCGGCTCGAGCGGCATCTCGCGGCTGATCATCGAGACGATCTCGCGCGCGGTGACGACGTCGTCCATGCGCCAGCCGTTGGTGTGGCCGACGTCCATGTACTCGATGAAGCGCAGGATGTGCCCGGTCCCGCGGAAATGGCGCGCCATCGGCAGGATGCTGTTTTCGTTCTCGCCGCGCTTGACCACCATGTTGATTTTGACCGGCGCGAGCCCCGCCGCGGCCGCCGCCTCGATTCCTGCCAGCACTTTCGCGACCGGGAAGTCCACGTCGTTCATCCGCTTGAACGTTGCGTCGTCCAGCGCATCGAGGCTGACGGTGATGCGCTTCAAGCCCGCCTTCCTGAGCGCTTCCGCCTTGCGCTCGAGCAGCGAGCCGTTGGTGGTGAGCGTGAGGTCGAGGCCGGGGATGCGCGCCAGCATCTCGACGAGCTGCTCGAGGTTGCGCCGGACCAGGGGCTCGCCGCCGGTGAGGCGGATTTTTTCTGCGCCGAGCGCCTTGAAGATGCCGGCGACGCGGGCGATTTCCTCGAAGCTGAGGATTTCCTTGCGATCCAGGAATTGATAGTCCGCTCCGAACACTTCCTTCGGCATGCAGTAGACGCAGCGGAAGTTGCAGCGGTCGGTGACCGAAATGCGGAGGTCGCGCAGCGCCCGTCCGCGCCGGTCCAGCGGGGCTGTGTTCGGGGTAGCGTTGTGCGGTTTGGGCATGGGCTGGAATGAGCGGGGAGAAGTGGCCCCGAAGATGTTGATTATGACAAAAGAGCTTGTCCTCAGGCAAGGAAAACACTGTTTGGAAATCAAGTATTTGGGTGCGTATCCTGTTGCGTGGCGCCCGTGCCTGGCGCACAATCCCTTCATGGCTGAACACACCGGCCCGACCCCGATCGCGCCATACCCCATCGCCGTCATCATGGAGCGGGTCAAACTCGCGAATCGCTGGGCGACGGAGCGTTGGGATGCGAAGGGGGTCGTGCGCGACGCGATGCCGTCCGGCAGCGGCGAGCGCGTCATCGTGAGCAGCGAAAACCTCACCCAGGTCCTGTTTCCCGGATTGACGCTCAGGCTGCACCTGGATGAGGCGGAGGGCTACTACCTCAATATCACGTCGCCGCAGCCCAAGATCTTCGTCATGTGGCGCATGCGCGAAGAGATCGCGCGGCCCGAACTGCTCACCGTCAGCTACCACGAGGGGGCGCGCTGGATGGACGCGGAAGAAAGCGTGGACGGCGTGGCGCTCCCGCCCGATCTGCTGCAGTGGATCGGGGAATTCGTGTCCGAGCATTACCAGCCGGAACCGAGGAAAAAAGTGCGCTATGCCAGCAGCAAGGACAAGGGCGTGGCATCGCGCCGTGGAGGGGCGACATGACGCCCGGGCCCGACGAGATCAAGACCCAGGAGCAGGAAGGCAAGGAGCGGGAGCCGTTTCTCTCGCGCTGGGCGCGGCGTAAGGAAGAAGCGCGGCAGCAGCCACCGGAACCAGCCCGGGAAAAAGCCACGGATCCCAATTCGCCCGCACCGGAGCTGCCGCCGGTCGACCAGCTGACGCCCGAATCCGACTTTCGCGCCTTCTTCCACCCCAAGGTGGATGAGAACGTGCGCCGCGCGGCACTCAAGAAGCTCTTCAGCGACCCCCATTTCAACGTGATGGACGGACTCGACACCTACATCGACGACTACAGCAAGACCGAGCCTATCCCGGCGGCGATGCTGGCAAGCCTCAAGCAGGCGCAGAAGATCCTGGGATGGGCGAAGGAAGACGAAGAAAAACGCGCGCAGGATAGTAAGCTGCAACAGGAGGCATCGGCGCAAGCGCTCGAGCCGCCCGCACCGCAATCCGCGCCGGAACCCGGTATCCAGGCGAATGCGCCGGAGGCTGCACCTGCGTCACCCGACGGCTCAGGCGGACAGGCAAAGTCGTAGCGTTGCGTAGCGCTTTTCGCTACGCTGCGCCATCCTCAAGTATCCTCTCGCAGATCACAAGGCGGCTCGCGCCGGAAGTATGGCCAAGGACAAGCTCATTTGTAACTGCAATAACACCATGCCGCTCGACGGCAAGGCGCTGGCGCGCGCGCTCAAGCTGGGCGCGACTCCCCACGTGAACACCGAACTGTGCCGCCGGCACCTCCCGGCATTCGAAGCTGCGGTGAAGAACGGCAACGACCTCGTGGTCGCCTGCACGCAGGAGGCGCCGTTGTTCAGCGAGCTGCACGATACGCTGAAAGGCAGCGGTGGCATCCAGTTCGTGAATATCCGCGAGACCGCGGGGTGGTCGGCCGAGGGGAAGGATGCGACGCCGAAGATCGCGGCGCTGCTGGCGCTCGCCGATCTGCCAGAGCCCGAGCCGGTGCCGGTGGTTTCCTACAAATCCGGCGGGAGCCTGCTGATCATCGGGCCGGGGGCGGCGGCGCTGCAGTGGGCCGACCGCTTGTCGGAGCAGCTCACGGTCAGCGTTCTGGTGACCGGGGCCGCGGAACATCACGAACTTCCCTCGGTGCGCCGCTATCCGGTGTTTTCCGGAAAACCGCGAACGGTCACAGGGTATCTCGGCGCATTCCAGGTCGAGTGGGAGCAGGTGAACCCGATAGATCTCGAGACCTGCACGCGCTGCAACGCCTGTATCCGCGTCTGTCCCGAGCAGGCGATCGATTTCTCCTACCAGATCGATCTCGACAAGTGCAAGGCGCACCGCCAGTGCGTGAAAGCCTGCGGCGAGATCGGGGCGATCGACTTCGAGCGCAAGGAGACGCAACGCAGCGACGCCTTCGATATGGTCCTCGATCTGTCCCGCGAGCCGCTGATCAAGCTGCCGCAGCCGCCGCAGGGATACTTCGCGCCCCGCCACGACCCGCTGGAGCAGGCCCTCGCCGCGCAGCAGCTCATGCAGTTCGTCGGCGACTTCGAGAAGCCGAAGTTTTTTGAATATAAAGAGAAAATCTGCGCCCACAGCCGCAACGAGATCACCGGCTGCACCCATTGCATAGACGTCTGCTCGACGCGCGCGATTACGAGCGAGCGCGGGGAAAACCGCGTCAAGGTCGAGCCGCACTTGTGCATGGGATGCGGCGGGTGCGCCAGCGTCTGTCCTTCGGGCGCGATGACCTATGCCTATCCGCGGGTCGCCGACATGGGGACGCGGATCAAGACCGTGCTGCAGGTTTACCGCGAGGCCGGGGGCGAGGGCGCGTGCCTGCTGTTCCACAACACCACGGATGGGCGTGAGCTCATCGCGCGCATGGCGCGGCGCGGGAAAGGCTTACCCGCTCACGTGATCCCGCTCGAGGTGTTTCACGTCGCCTCGCTCGGTCTCGACCTGATGCTAGGCAGCATTGCGCTGGGGGCGGCCAGGTTCGTCATACTCTCGACAGGTTCGGAACCATCCGGCTACCACAGCGCGCTCGAGCGTCAGATGAGCTTCGCGCAGGCCATCATGAGCGGATTGGACTTGGGCGAGGGGCGGTTTCAATTGATCAAGGCCGCCAGTCTGGCCGAGCTGGAGAGGGCGGCGTGGGCAAAAGAAAGCCCGCGGACGCTGACGCCGGCGACGTTCAACCTGTCGAACGAGAAACGCGCCACGCTCGACTTTACGTTCGACCATTTCCTCAGGCACGCGCCGATCCGCAAGGAACAGGTCGCGCTGCCGGCGGACGCGCCCTACGGCGCGGTCGTGGTGGACCAGCAGAAATGCACCCTGTGCCTCGCCTGCGTCGGCGCCTGCCCGGAAGGGGCGCTGATCGACGCCAAGGACAAGCCCCAGCTCAGGTTCATCGAGCGCAACTGCGTGCAATGCGGCTTGTGCGAGAAAACCTGTCCGGAAGATGCAATCACCCTTGCGCCAAGGCTGCTGCTGACGGCCGATGCCACGCGACCGGTGGTGCTGAACGAGGACAAGGTGTTCGCCTGCGTGCGCTGCGGCAAACCGTTCGCCAACCAGCGCATCATCGACAACATGCTGGGCAAGCTCGGCACGCACTCGATGTTCCGCGATCCCGCCG
>CAYYZZ010000160.1:0-6120 GCA_964476235.1 uncultured Streptomycetaceae bacterium
GCGCCGAAGTGGGACTGATGAAACAGGGATGAGGGCGGAGGGATGAGGGATGAGGGATGACCTGAAACCAGGCTGCTTCTGCTTTTTGTCCGCTGTCCTCTTTGTCTTTCTCGGCGTGCCGGGCCTCACCAATGCGCAGCCGGCTTACCTGACTAAACCGGTTCGAGTCATCGTCAACTTCGCGACCGGCGGCCCGTCGGACATCGTGGCGCGCATGATGACAGCCAAGCTCAGCGAGCTGTGGGGCAAGCCGGTGGTGGTCGAGAACGTGGCCGGATTCGCGGGTAACATCGGCGCCGAGCGCGCGGCGAAGGCCACGCCGGACGGCTACACGCTGCTGCTCACGGGCAGCTCGCCGATCGTGGTCAACCCCGGGCTACACGACAAGATGCCGTACGACCCGCAACGCGACCTCGCGCCGGTCACGCAACTCTGCACGATCCCCAATCTCCTCGTGATCCACCCGGGCGTGCCCGCGAAGAGCGTGCAGGAACTGGTCAAGCTGGCGAAGGCGCAGCCCGGCCAGCTCACCTTTGCTTCCTCCGGCAGCGGCAGCGCGACGCACCTGGGCGGGGAATTGTTCAAGGCGCGGGCGGGAATCGACATACGCCATATACCCTACAAGGGAACGGGCGCGACCATCCCGGACCTGCTCGGCGGCCGCGTGACGATGGCGTTTGCCGCGATGTCCACCTTCCTTCCGCTGGCGCGCGACGGCAAAGTGCGCGCGCTCGCGGTGGCCTCGGCGCAGCGCTCGCCGGCGGCACCGGACCTGCCGACCGTAGCCGAGGCCGGCTACCCCGGCTTCGATACTTCGTCGTGGCAAGCCGTGCTGGTGCCGGCCAAAACGCCCGCATCGCTCATCCGCCGGCTGCACCAGGACTTCGTCAAGGTGATCGCGCTGCCGGACATACGCGCGCGGTTTGCCGAGCTCGGCATGGAGCCCGTCGGCAATACGCCGAAAGAGCTGGCGGCCGTCATCCAGTCCGATCTTTTGAAGTGGGCGAAAGTGATAAAAGATTCCGGCGCCAAGGCCGATTAATTTCAATGATGGCCGGAATCCAGTTGCCCCCATCCTACCTTCCCCCGCTCGCGGGGGAAGGGGATACCGGCGCGAAGCCAGAGTAGCTTTTTTTCCTTTTCCCTTTTCCCTTGAGAGAGTGAATCCATGAGCGACCGCGACGCCATCGCCGTGCCGAATTCCGCCGGGACCGGGCGGCCAAAGCTCAAGGCGCCGGCGAACGCGGCCGATTGCCACATGCACATCTACGACCCGCGTTTTCCGGAACCCCCCAATTCGAGGCCGTCGCCGTCGAATGGCACCGTGCCGGATTACCGGCTGCTGCAGAAGCGCAACGGCACGACGCGCGTTGTCGTGGTCCAGCCGCGCGCGTACGCGACGGACAACCGGGTCACGCTCGACGCGCTGGCCCAGCTCGGCGCGAACGCGCGAGGCGTCGCCGTGCTGCATCCGACGGTCACGGACGCCGAGTTGAAAAAGCTCGACGAGGGCGGCGTCCGCGGGGTCCGTTTCTCCCTCGGCGAGCCGTCCACCGCTGTCGTCACGATAGACATGGTCGAGCCGCTCGCGAAACGCATCGCCCCCCTCGGCTGGCACATCCAGTTTCACATGCCCGGCGAGATGATCGCCGGGCATGCGAACCTGCTGCGGCGCCTGCCGTGCCAGATCGTGATCGATCACATGGGACGCCTGCCGCTGCCGGCCGGGCTCGACCATCCGGCATACAAAGTCATCCTCGGGCTGATCGACAAAGGCCGAACGTGGGTCAAGCTCGCCGGCGCGTACCTGAACACCCGGATCGGCCCGCCGTCCTATCCCGACGCAACCCGTATCGCGCAAGCCTACGTCAAGGCGGCGCCGCAGCGCCTGGTCTGGGGCAGCGACTGGCCGCACCCGACCGAGAAAAACAAGCCGGACGACGCCCTGCTCTTCGACCTGCTCGCCGACTGGGCGCCCGACGAGGCGACCCGCAACCGCATCCTCGTCACCAACCCGGAAGCGCTCTACGGCTTTGCCCGAACGCAGTGAGTAGAGCGTGTCTCAAAAACACTCCCTCGCCCCGCGGCAGCGGGGAGAGGGTTGGGGTGAGGGGCGACGCATGGCCGTTCTTCATAGGGAAAGCTCCGATGCCTTTGCACCCCCTCACCCTAGCCCTCTCCCCCAAACCGGGGGAGAGGGGATTTTTTAGACAGCTTGTAGTGAATAGTGAGTGCTGAGCGGACCGAACCCGCCTCACCCGTCTCGCCCCATCAGTCTCGTTTTATCGGAGAAGAGAATGTCAGAGAATGAACAACCCCGCGGCAAGCCGCGGGGTATCAAAATCAAAGGCAACGGCAAAAGTGTGCGCCCCAAGGAGCGGGGAATTGGACCCGGAGAATCGATTAAAGTCATGCTCTCAGCGGCCTTCAAGGAGGCCTATCTCGAGCTCGTGCCGGAATTCGAGCGCGCCACCGGCCACAAGGTGTCATCGCTCTGGGTGCCGAGCGTGCAGATGATGAACCGTCTTAAGGGCGGCGAGGCCGCGGATCTCGTGATCCTGTCGGCCGCCGCGCTCGAGGATCTCCGGAAGGCCGGAATCGTCTCCGACCGGAACGACCTCGCGAAATCGGGAATCGGCGTCGCCGTCAAAGCGGGCGCGCCCAGGCCGGACATCAGCTCGGGCGAGGCCGTCAAGCGCGCGGTGCTCGCGGCGAAGGGCATCGCGTATTCCACCGGGCCCAGCGGCATCTACCTGATCGGCCTGTTCCAGCGCATGGGCATCGCCGACCAGATCAAGTCCAAGGTCACGCAGGTGCAGGGCGAGCCGGCCGGCGGAGTAGTCGCGCGCGGCGAAGCGGAACTGGGCTTCCAGCAGATGAGCGAGCTGCTCCCCGTCCCCGGCATCGATGTGATCGGGCCGTTGCCGCCAGACATCCAGCAGATCACCACTTTCTCTGCCGGCCTGCACGCGAAAGCGCAGGTCCTGGACGCGGCGCGCGCGCTGGTGAAATTCCTGAAAGCGCCGGAAGCCGCGCCGGTTATCAGGAAAAAGGGGATGGAACCCGCCTGAAGCAAGGATGAAGGCGGAAGGATGAAGGATGAATAAAGCATGAAGCCCTTTTCCCTTTTGCCTTTTCCCTTTTGCCTTTAGTTGAGAGGGCCCCGCCATGGACACCGCTCTTCCATCATCGTCGCTGCTGGCCCACCGCATGAAACGGCTCGGGCATCTTGACCTGCCGGGCGCCGGCCAGGTGGTGGTGCAGGGCCATCATGCTTTTCTCGGCCACATGGACCCGCCGCACGGCACCACGATCCTCGACGTGTCGGACCCGAAGCGGCCGCGCGTCGTGGCGCAGATCCAGCTCGAGGACGCGCACGAGCATAGCCACAAGGTGCGCGTGGTCGGCGACATCATGTATACCAACCTCGAGCGGCCGAGCCGGCGGTTCGCAGCGAAGGCCATGCGCCTCGCGCAGGTTCGCGCCGACCTGGAGAAATCGCTCAAGCGCGCGCCGACCGCCGCGGAGCTCGCCGGGAAGCTCAAGATCAAGGAATCGGAACTGCCGCAGCTCGAAGAATGGAGCCGCACCGGCTTCCCCCGCGGCGGCTTCCGGGTCTGGGACATCTCGGACATCGCGAAACCCCGGCTCATCACGCACGTAAAGACCGGCGGGGTCGGCGCGCACCGCTTCGACGTGGACGAGCGCTACGCCTACATATCCACCGGCATGGAGGGTTACGGCGGCAACATCCTGATCAACTACGACGTGAAAGACCCGGCGCGGCCGCAGGAAGTCTCGCGCTGGTGGCTGCCCGGCCAGCACCTCGCGGGAGGCGAAACGCCGGAAGGGCCTTCCGACGCCTGGCACCTGCACCACGCGATGCGCTGCGGCGACCTGCTATGGGCCGGCTGCTTCAACGCGGGGCTTCGCGTCATCGACGTCTCCGACATCCGGCGCCCGCGCACCGTCGGCGCCTACAACTACCACCCGCCGATCGGCGATCCCACGCACACCGTGCTGCGCGTGCCGCACAGAATCGCGGGGCGCGACGTCGCGCTCGCGATCGACGAGGCGCACGGGCGCCATCACGGCCGGATTCCCGCCGGCCTGTGGCTGTTCGACGTGGGCGATCTCGCGCGCATCCAGCCCCTCGGCCACTTCCAGGTGAGCGAGCTCGATACGCCGTGGGCGCGCAAAGGCGGCCGCTTCGGCGCGCACCAGTTCCAGGAGCACATCGAAGGCACGCTGGCGTACTGCACGTGGTTTTCCGGCGGGCTGCGGGTGGTGGACTTCCGCGACCCGCTGGCGCCGGAGGAAGTCGCCTGGTTCATCCCGGAGCCGTGCGGCGGCCAGGCCAGCCCCCAGACCAACGACGTGGAAGTCGATGCCCGCGGCCTGGTCTACATCGTCGACCGCCATTGCGGCTTCGACATCTTAGAACTCGCGTGATGCCAGGCGCGCGATGCGGGATACGGGATACGGGATACGGGATGCGCGGTTAATAGGTTACTGCATCACTTCGTCGCAGCCATCTCGTAACTCGCAACCCGTAACCCGCATCTCGCATCTCGTATCTCGTATCTCGTTATGGGGTCACTTGGCCAGGCCGAGCTCGACCAAGAACGCCTTCGCCTGCGCGTTGTCCTGCTCTAGGTACTTGCGCGTCTCGGCGCTGCGCAGGTACTCGCTCTGCCAGAAGTTGGTCTCGAGCTCCTTCTTCCACTCGTCGGACTCGACGAAGCGCAGCAGCGTCTGCTCCCAATAGGCGATCTGCGCTGCCGTCAGGCCCTTCGGGCCGAACATGGCGCGCCAGTTCGACACCACGGCGTCGTAGCCCTGCTCGCGCCACGTCGGCACATCGGCCAGCACGTCGGGCAGGCGCACCGGCGAAGTCACCGCGAGCACGCGCACCTGTCCTTGCCGCGCCATCGACGCCGCGAACGCGGCCGTGATCGGCACAACGTCTACGTGGCCGCCGAGCATCGCGGTGCTGGCCGCCCCGCCCGACGGGAAGATGACGGTGCGCAATTTCCTGATGTCGACGCCGGCCGCCTTCAGCGCCGTGGCCACCGCCTGGTGGTTCGGGTTGCCGAGGCTGGTCGCGATGCCAAAGCTCAACGAGGCGGGGTCCTTCTTCATGCGCTCGATCAAGTCCCTGCCGTTGCGCAGCGGCGAGTCGGGCCTCACGGTCACCGAGATGTACTCCCCGAAGAGGAAAGCGATCGGGGTGAACTCCGTGTAGCTCGGCCCGTGCCCGGCGATGTGGTTAGTCAGGAGCGATTTGGAGGCGAGCTGGAGGTAATGGGCGTCGCCCGGATGCAGGTTGAGGTAAGCGTAAGCGACGCTGCCACCGCCGCCGGGCTTGTTCACCACGTTCACCGGGGTCTCGACATGGCGGCCTTCCTGCAGGATCTTCGCCATGATGCGCAAAGTCCGGTCGGCCCCCCCTCCGGGCGCGTTCGTGGCGATGAGCTCCACCGACCTCTGCGGCTTCCAGGCCGGCTGCGCCTGCGCGCCACCCACGGCGAGCGAAGTCGCCAGCGCCATCAACACCGTCGCTACCCGACCCGTCCTCCCGGCCGTTGCGCCTTTCAAAATCTCGGTCATCGTGATCTCCTCCGCCTAGCAGCTTGTCGGGCTTTCGCCCCGACAAGCTGCTGAAATGGACAACAGGTTGCGACAGGTTGCAGTCATCGTATGACACCAAGTCCGACAGGCTGCTAGGATCGCTGATTATATTATCACCAGGATTCACACTAGCCTCCCGCCGCGAGTCACGCTATCTTAGCCGCCGGAGGGGGGATCAGGATTTGAACAAGACACGCATCATCAGTGCCCCGAGAGCGCGCCGTGATTCGTTGGTCGTCAGCCGGCCTTATCGCCAATCGCTTTCCGCCTTAATGCTCACCCCTCATCCCTCATCCCTCCGCCCTCATCCCTCGGGCGGCGCTCGCGCCAGCAGCGCCGGGGGCGCGCTTTGAGCGCCGCCTCGCGCGCCTCGGCGCTCGCGCCGTTCCACGTCCGCAGCTTCCGGTTCCAGTGGCCGGCCGACCTGGCGACCTCGTGGGCGTTCGAGATGGAGACGCTGATCCTCGGCTGGTACGTGCTGGTCGAGAC
>CAYYZZ010000161.1:0-6118 GCA_964476235.1 uncultured Streptomycetaceae bacterium
AGGCGCGAGAGCGCATCGCGGATGACGTGGATCTGCTTGCGGGTTTCGACGTCCTTCAGCACGGCACGCGCGGTATTGAGCACTGCCATCAGCGTGGTCGGCGATACGATCCACACGTGCTTCAGGTTTGCATAGTCCACGACCTCGGCATGGTAGGCGTGGATTTCGGCGAACACCGCCTCCGCCGGCACGAACATCACGGCGCCGTCCGAGGTGACGTTGGGCAGGATGTATTTTTTCCTGATGTCGTCCACGTGCTTTCTCACGTCGGCGCGGAACTGGCGTTGCGCGGCCGCGCGCTCGACATCGTTTGCGCCCGGGGCAAGCATCCGGTGGTAGTTCTCGAGCGGAAACTTGGAATCCACGCACACCAGCCCGGTCGGATCGGGCAGCTTCAGCACGCAATCCACGCGCGCCCCGTTGGGCAGCGTGTACTGCATCTCGTAGGCCGCCGGCGGCATGACGTTCCTCACCAGCGCTTCCAGCTGCACCTCGCCGAAGGCGCCGCGGGACTGCTTGTTGCCGAGCAGCTCCTGCAGGCTCACCACGCTGCCGGTCAGCGTCTCGATCTTCTTCTGCGCCTCGTCGATGGTGGCGAGGCGCTGCATCACGTTGACGAAAGTCTCATTGGTCTTCTTGAATCCTTCGTCGAGCCGCTCGTTCACCTTGCCGGCAATCTGCTCCAGCCGCTGGTCTATCTTGGCATTGAGCTTCTCGGTGGTATCGCCCAGGCTGGCGCCCAGCGAAAGCTGAAGGCGGTGCAGGGTTTCCCGCGTCTGGTTGAGCTCTTCGGAGAGGCGCGAGGCCAGGCGGTCGGATTGCTGCGCGAGACCGCCGTGCAGGTCGGTCAGCATCGCCCGGTGCTTTTCCTCGAGCGCCTGGGTCACCCCTTCCTGCAGCGACCTGACCGCGGCGGACTGGCCTGCCAGCCTCAAGATCAGCACGACGAGTGCGGCGAGGATGGCGAGCGCCAGAATCGCGAAAAGGATGTCGGGCATCGCCTTCGAATTATAGCAACCGCCGACCGGTTATTGAATGACTGAACCCGTCATTCTTCAGTCGTCAGTCGTCCTAGTGCCGTTCCACCTTCAGGTGGTACTTCCAAAGCGCTGGCCGGAGCCGGAATCGCCTCGATGAGGCAGTTCGTCGTTTGAGGATATCGAGTTGGAACGGCACTAGCCTGCGGCGCGCAACACTTTGAGCGGCGGCACCGAGAGCACCCGGCGCGTAACCAGCCAGCCCGCAGCGGCCACGCCTGACGCTGTGCCGAGGATTGCGATCAGCCACACCGCCGGGTCGGGCGCATAGGGCAATTGCAGGAACCGGTGAGCGATGAAGTACGCGAGTCCGGTAGCCCCGGCAGCCGCCACGAAGCCCGCAATGGCGCCGATGAGCGTGAACTCGGCCAGGTGGGCGCGATGGATCTGCGCCCGGCTTGCCCCGAGGGCGCGCATAAGGGTCGCCTGGTAAACCCGCTCGTCCTGGGAGCTCGCCACGGCCGCATAGAGCACCACGAGGCCGGCGATGAGCGTGAACAGGAAGACGAACTGCACGGCGCGCGCCGCCTGCTCCATCATCCGCTGCACCTGCGCCAGCGCCTGCGCGATATCGATCAGCACAATATTGGGAAAAGCACGCACCAGCTTATTGAGGAACTCGACCTGGCCGGAGACGAGATGAAAGCTGGTGACATGGGTCGCGGGGTAGCTCTCGAGCAGGCCCGGCGGGGCCACGACAAAGAAATTCACGTTGAAGCTGTCCCATTCCACGCTGCGCAGGCTGGTCACCGTCGCCGAGACGGGCGTGCCGGCGATATCGAAGGTCAGCACATCCCCGATGCTGATGCCGAGCGCCTGCGCCAGCCCGCCCTCCACCGAGAACTGGCCGGCGCGCGCGGCGCCCTCCCCCCACCAGCGGCCGGCGACGATGCGGTTGTCCCCCTGCAGGCGCGCCGCCCACGACAGGTTGAACTCCCGGGTGACGAGCCGCCGGGGCCGCTCCTCGGCGTAATCCTCCGCCGCTACGCTGCGATCCCCGATCCTGACGAGCCGCCCGCGCACCATCGGGAAGATCTCCGGGGACGGCAACCCGCGCGCGCGGAAGAAGTCCCGGATGGGCTCGACCTGGTCGCGCTGGATATTGATGATGAAGCGGTTTGGCGCATCCGGTGGCAGGCTTTCGCGCCAGTTGCGAAGCAGATCGCCGCGGATCAGCGTGAGGGTAAGCAGCGCCATGACGCCAAGCCCCAGCGCGACGACCTGCAGGATGGTGCCGAGCGTCCGGCGTTGCAGGCTTGCCACGCCGAAACGCCACGAGACGCCCCGTGCGCGCAGCGTTCCGAGCGCCCGCAGGAGCAGCCAGCTCAGGGCGGATGCGGCGGCCATGGCCAGGGTGAACCAGCCGAGCACCGTGAAGCCGAAACGCAGTTCCTGTGCCTGCCACAGGATCATGCCTGTGATCACCGCGACGCCGAGGGCGTAGCCAAGGGCGCCCGAGCCCTTCGGAATGCCCAACTCGCGCCTCAGCACCCGCAGGGTTGGCACCTGGGCAAGGCTCACGAGCGGCGGCAGGGCAAAGCCCAGCAGGAGCAGCAATCCCACCAGCATGCCCTGGACCGCCGGCAATGCGCCGGCCGGAGGCAGCGCGATCGCCACGACTTCTCCCAGCCAGCCCGACAGTGTCAGCTGCGCCAGGGCCCCTATTGCGACACCGATTGTGGCGGCAAGCGTGCCGAGCATGGTGAAATGCAGGACATAAAGGCGTGTGATCCTCGACTGGGCCGCCCCGAGGCAGCGCATCATCGCGCAGCCGTCGAGATGACGCTGCAGGTACCGCCGCGTGGCGAGCGCAATCGCAACCGCCGCCAGCAGCACGCTGGTCAGCGCCGCCAGGTTGAGAAACCGCTGGGCACGCTCGAGCGCCGAGCGCAGTTCCGGCCGGGCATCCCGTATCCCTTCGAGGCGCTGGCCCGGTTGCAACCGTCCACGCGCCCATTCGCGATATTGCTCCAGCGCTGCGTCGTCGCCCGCGATGTTCAGGCGGTAGCGCACGCGGCTGCCCGGCTGGACGAGGCCGGTGGAGTCAAGATCGCTGGCGTTCAGCAGGACCCGCGGCGCGCCCGAGAGAAAGCCCATCTCCACTCCCGGCTCGTGGGTGATGATGGCAGCCACCCTGAATTCCCGATTGCCCAGAGTGATGCGGTCTCCGTGGCCCAGCTCGAGCGAGGTATAGAGCCGCTCGTCCACCCAGACTTCGCCCGGGGCGGGAATCGCGCCTGCCCGCCGGTCGGGCGCGAACAGGCGGTCCGTGATGCGCAGCTCTCCGCGCAACGGGTATCCCGGCGTGACCACCTTGACCTCGGCCAGCGTGCTGCGGTCTCCGCGCATCGCCATGCTGGGAAAGCGCAGGATATCGATGACCGACAGCCCGCGGCTCGCCGCGCCTTCCCTCAACTCCGGCGCAAACGGCCGGGAATCGGCGATGACGAGATCGGCTCCCAGCAGCCGGTTTGCCTGCTGGTCGAGCGCCCGCTGGACGCGGCTCGTGAAGAATCCCACGGTGGTGACGGATGCGACCGCGATCGCGATGGCAGCCGCGATCAACGCCAGTTCCCCGGCACGGTAATCGCGCGCGAGCAGCCGCCACGCCAGATGAATTTCGCTTGCGAAATTCATAACATAAGATTGAAATCTTGGCGTGCTTGGCGATCTTGGCGGTTCATTTTAGGTTTGTCCGTCCTGCAGCCGGCCGGCGGCGAGCCTCAATACGCGGTCGCAGCGCCGGGTCAGCGCCTCGTCGTGGGTCACGAGCAGCAGCGTCGCACCGCTTTCCCGGTTCAACTCGAACAACAGGTCGATCACCTGCGCGCCGGTGGCCGCATCGAGATTGCCGGTCGGCTCGTCGGCGAGCAGGAGCTTGGGCCGGGCCACGAACGCGCGCGCGATCGCCACGCGCTGTTGCTCGCCGCCCGACAGCTGCTTCGGATAATGGTGCAGGCGCTCGCCGAGGCCGACGCGTCCCAGCATCTCCCGCGCCGCGGCCTCCGCATTTTCCGCGCCGGCAAGCTCGAGCGGCAGCATCACGTTCTCCAGCGCCGTCATCGCCGGCAGCAGCTGGAACGACTGGAACACGAAGCCGACCATGCGGCCGCGCAGCCCGGCGCGGCCATCCTCGTCGAGCGCGGACAACTCATGCCCGTCGATTCTGACCGTCCCTGAGCTTGGCGTGTCGAGCCCTGCCAGCAAACCGAGCAACGTCGACTTGCCCGATCCCGAGACGCCGACGATGGCGACCGCCTCGCCGGAGCGGACCTCGAAACTCACGCCGCTCAAGATGGTCAATTCGGAACTGCCGGTGGTAACCTGCTTGCCGAGCCCCGAGGCCTTGATGATGATTTGCGCCGGATTGTCCAAGATCATTCTGCGTTCAGTGATGGCGTGCGCACTCCTGCTGTCGGCCTCAGCATCCCCGGCCGCGACCATCCTGGTCTACGGCGACAGTCTTTCTTCGGGATACGGCCTGCCCCAGGAGCAAGGATGGGTGAGCCAGTTGGCGCGACGCCTGCATGCGGAAAAGCTGAATTATAAAGTAGTCAATGCGAGCATCAGCGGCGAGACCACGCTGGGCGGAGCCAATCGCATCGACGCCGCGCTCAAGGCGCATCGCCCCGCGATCGTCATACTCGAATTGGGGGCCAACGACGGGCTCCTCGGCGCCAATCTCGATTCAATGAGGGCGAACCTGGAAGCGATCGTGAATGCCTCCCGGCGCGCCAAAGCCCGCGTGCTCATGGTAGGCATACGCATACCCCCGAACTACGGCACGCCTTACGCCGAAAAGTTCCAGCGCACGTTCAGTGAGACCGCCAAACGCAAGAAACTGCCGCTGGTGCCGTTCCTGTTCGAGGGGTTTGCCGAAAAGCGGGAATATTTCCAGGCCGACGGCATACACCCCACCGCCGAGGCGCAGCCGGTGATGCTCGATAGGGTGTGGAAGGAATTGCTGCCTTTACTCAAGAAAGCAGGCAAACGATAAGCGGAGAGCCGGTGCTTCGTCGCGGGCAAGCCGCAATTCCTTACCGCATGTCGCTTGCTGCTTAGCAGCCTGTCGGGCTTGACGCCCCGACAGGCTGCTAAAAGCAAAACCGCCTGAGGATCTGGAATGAAACTGAGCCAATTGACCCCTCTTGGCCCGCTGTTGGGGACGGCAACGGAGTCGATGTCATGTCTCCGCGGTCCTTTGTCGCCAATATCTTGCAGGCGGTTTTGCCTGAGGAGTTTGTCGGCCCAAAGTCCGACAAACTCCTAGGACACAATAATCCGGGGCTCTCCGCTGCCGATCGTGCCGATCTGGGCCGCGTACTGGAATCCTTCCTGCTTGAAGATATCCAGCACGGCGGGAGCGGTCGCGGCATCGCAAGCCACCAGCAGCCCGCCGCTGGTCTGGGGGTCGGTGAGTATCTTCGCGCGCCAGGCCGGCCCGTCCTTCGATAGCTCGACCGACTGGCCATAACTCGCCCAGTTGCGGTCGGACGCGCCGGTAGCGTAGCCCGCCTCGACCAGGTGCCGTGCCGCCGAGAGTATCGGGATTTTCGCGAAATCCAGCTTCGCGGCGAGCTTCGAGCCGCGGCAGATCTCGAGCAGGTGTCCGAGCAACCCATAGCCAGTGACGTCGGTCAACGCATGCACCCCCGCCATTTCCGCGAGCCGGATGCCGGGCGTGTTGAGCTGAGTCGCCGACTCCAGCATCTGCTGGTAGGCCTTGTCACTGAGCTCGCCTTTTTTGAGCGCCGCGCTCATGATGCCGATCCCCAGGCCTTTGCCGAGAATCAGCACGTCTCCCGCCTGCGCGCGGTCGTTGCGCTTCACCTTCGAGGGATCGATCAAACCGAGCGCCACCAACCCGTAGATCGGCTCCGGCGAGTCGATCGAATGCCCGCCGCCGATCGGCACGCCCGCTTTCATGCACACATCGTGGCCGCCGGCGACAATGCGCTGCACCGCCTCCACGGGAAGCTTGCCGAGGGGAAAGCCGAGCAGCGCCAGCGCGAGGAACGGTTTCGCGCCCATGGCATAGACGTCGGAGATCGCGTTCGTCGCCGCGATGCGGCCGAAATCGT
>CAYYZZ010000162.1:0-6111 GCA_964476235.1 uncultured Streptomycetaceae bacterium
AGCTCTCGCTGCGCGCGACGCTGTCCAACATGGTGATCTTCTCGGTCTCGATCCGTGCGCTGGTGTTCACGGCAGGCGGGCTCATGCTCGCCGACCGGCTGATCGGCTTCGCCATGCTCGTCCCGTTTTGCCTCGCCGGACTGTGGTTCGGCAACCGTCTCCAGGCGCGCATTTCACGCAGCGGCCTGCTGCGCGTCGTCAGCGTTCTGCTGCTGCTGATCGGCGTGTCGCTGTTGGTGCGCGCACTGACGCCCGGCTAAGAGAAGACCGACAAGCAACCGCAGATAAACACCGATACACGCCGATAATTAACACCTGTACTTTAGTTGATGTTATATCCGCGTTCATCTGCGTTCATCTGCGTTCATCGGCGGTTGCATGGCTTCAGCCTCACGTGCCTTGCCGCGCCATGGGCCCCGCGGGTTTCGGCGGGTAGCGCAGCGGCGTCGTGACCGCCGAGGCGTCCATCTTGCCGAGCCGCACCAGCCTTGCCTCGATCGCCGCGCGGCTTCTGCCGTGGGCGCGCGCGAGCTCGTCCACCGTCTTGCCGGTATCGAACGCGCTCGCGAGACGCTGCTCCTCCTCGGCGCTCCAGCGCGAGCCGGAACCGCTTTGCGGCAGCGCGGGTTTTCGCTCGGGGGCGGGCGCCGGCGCGGGCGCGCCGCCGCCCTCGACCGCGCGCATGGCCTGGAACAGAGCCCGCACGGTGTCGGGGTGCTGGTAGGGGCCGTCGTCTGCGAACTTCTCTCCCGTCGCCGGGTGAACGCCGTTCGCCAGGGCGTTCAGGATCCTGAGTGTCTGTTCTCTCTCCATGGCTCTTCCCTCCGTAGTTGGTATTGCGGGCCGCGCCTGCGGACCGCGTGGAAGCTCAAACGCGGCGTACGCGGCGCCGGTTGACGACGAAGGAATCTTTCACCGCCAGGACGCCGACGCCGCCAAGAGAAGCATAAATTAGCCGCCAAGACGCCAAGAACGCCAAGAAAATCAATATCAACAATCGAACCGCCAAGACGCCAAGGCCGCTAAGAAAGACAAGAACAATAATCGAACCGCCAAGATCGCCAAGCACGCCAAGAAGGCAGATGACAATAAGATCAACCCCAAGAGTTGATGAATCATGGCCGTCGGACACTACTGCTTGGGATCTCACAAGCAGACACTCCGCCTGCGGGGGATAAAGAAAACCCGCCCTGAGTCCTCCAGCCGGTTTTATGGATTCGCCACTATGGCTGCTCGTTGATTGACAAGCTTCTTACCTGTCATCCGCCCGACGACGCGGGACGTTGTACGACGGCATGCAGTTCTCATGGGATCCGGACAAGGACCGCCTGAACCAGAGCGACCACGGTGTGTCGTTCCAGGAGGCGTCAACGGTGTTCGGCGACCCGCTCGCCGTCACTGTTGCTGACCCGGACCACTCGATCGGAGAGGAACGTTTCGTGACAATGGGGCAATCCAGCGCAAGTCAGCTCCTGGTGGTGTGCCACACGGAGCAGGGGGATAATATCCGCATTATTTCAGCCCGCAGGGCCACGTTACGTGAGCGCAAAGACCATGAAGCGTAAGACCGGTCAACCGGAAATGCGACCCGAATATGACTTCTCCGGCGGGGTCCGGGGCAAGTACTACCGCCGCTACATTGAGAGCAGCAACGTCGTGGTGCTAGACCCCGATGTCCACGAGCGGTTTCGCAACTCCGATGCCGTGAACGAAGCGCTCCGATCCCTCATCAGGACGGAGGACACCAGGCAGGGCCTGACGAAGCGATCCACGCGGACACGCCGTACAGCAGCACGCCGGTGATGGGCGATCAGACCACATTGACCCCGTTACCCGCCTCTGCCATAGTCCGCCGCATCGCAATCGGCCCGCCGACACCGCTCCGAGTGCCTCATGCCTCGCACCACCTGCGCCTGCCCTCCGTCCTGCCGCAACCCGGCGCGCCTCGGACCACATTCAAATTCCAAACACCGGCGCACTGAATCCAGCGCTTCAGTCCAACGGGTTTTATCCACCCTGCTGCCGCACGGCGGATAAAACCCTATTCGTTAGGCCGCACCACTACGACCATTGGTAGGAGTGTCTTGTGAATGGTTCCACGCTTATGCGCAAAGTGCTCATCGGAATTTTCACGGCGTTCGCATTCTGTAACCATGAAGCGGTCGCTCAGACACAAGCCGGTGATCTCGCCTATCGAGTCATTGAGCAGCGGAGCATTCCAAATGGCGGGTTCGCACGGACCATCGTGATAAATACGGTAAACCCGAGCGAGAGCGCATTGCGGGGACTGGGCGAGCGATTGAAACAAGATACAAAGAGCGAGCGGAACGCGTTCGTATGGGTGTACGACGAGGAGCGCGCAGCGCGCAATCGGCGTGCGGCAATCTCCGAGAAGTTATCAAAGGCAGAGCTGCAACATCATGATCGCCATTACGTGGCGTTGTATTCTCGCAATGCGAATACCGGACACCACGAATTTGAGTACTACCCCAAAGGCTTTACAGGCCCATTTGTCAAGGTCAAGTACTAAGATGCGGCCTAACTACAGGTGGAACGGACGGACTACCAGCACCGTGCCATGAGCAACCGTCATGCAGGCCCGCCGTTCACCAAAACGTTAAGCCATTAAATTCTTGAATTTCTTGGCGTGCTTGGCGTCTTGGCGGTTCAATTGTTGTTTTTGTTTTCTTCTGCGTCCCCCGCGGTGAGAGGTTTCGGGCGCCGCATGGTGCCGGCGATCATCCGGTATTCGAACAGCCGACATTCGAGCGCGCCGTTGTAGAGCGGCGTGCGTTTGGAAGCCTTGAGGCCGATCAGCGTGGCGAGGCGCAGGTCGGCAGTCAGTATGTAAGCGGTCCAGCCGGCGTAGCGCTGCTTCAGCGCGTCGCCGAGCCTGGGGTAGAAGGAAGCGAGTTCCTCTTCCGTTGCCTGGCGCTCGCCGTAAGGGGGGTTCATCACCACGATGCCGGATTCTCCGGGCGGGCTGCCGTCGAGGACGTCCATTTGCTTGATCTGAACCGTCTCCGCCAGATCTGTCATTAAAAGATTCTCGCGTGCAAGCGCGAGAATCTTTCCCGACTTGTCGCTGCCGTGGATCGGCAGCCGTGCCGCGAGCTTCCGCCGCGCCCTTGCCTTGTCCTGCAATGCCCGCCAGGTTTTGTCGTCGAAGTTCTCGAGCTTCTCGAAGCCGAAGGAGCGGTTGACCCCCGGGGCGGCATCGAGCGCCATCATCGCCGCCTCGATGAGAAATGTCCCGCTGCCGCACATGGGGTCGTAGAGCGTCGCCGGCGCCGACCAACCGGCCAGCTTGAGGATGCCCGCGGCAAGGTTCTCTCTCAGCGGCGCCTCGCCACCGGCCGCGCGCCAGCCGCGCTTGAACAGGGCTTCGCCCGACGTGTCGAGATAGAAGGTCGCCTGGTCCCGCGTCAGGAAGACATGGATGCGCGTGTCAGGTTTTGCGGTGTCCACGTCGGGCCGCTCGCCGCGCGCGTCGCGGAAGGCGTCGCACACGGCGTCCTTGACGCTCAGCGTGACGAAATCGAGGCTCTTGACGGGGGATTTGATCGCCGAAACGTTGACGCGGATGGTGCGGCGAACGTCGAAGAACCGCGGCCAGGGCAGCGCGCGCGCCGCGTCGAAAATCTCGTGCTCGGTCCGATAGCGGGCGTGCCCCACCTGCCACAGCACGCGGCTCGCCACGCGGCTCTCCAGGTTGGCGGCGTAGCAAAGGGCAAGCGCTCCGCCAAAAGCGACCCCGCCGTCAACCGGGCTGGCCTCGCGGGCGCCTAGCGCCGCCAGCTCGTCAGCCAGCACCCGTTCGAGGCCGCGCGGGCAGGTGGCGAAGAAGTGTTCCATGAAGAAGTGACTCGTTTCTCGTTGCTCGTTACTCGTTGTCAACCCAGCGAGCACGGGAGCGTTTCTGTTGGAAGGAGGCGAATGTCATGAGCGACCATAAGGATCTCATAGCGTGGCGGGAAGCGATGTCACTGGTCGAAGCCGTTTATCGCGACACCAAAAACTTTCCGCGGGAGGAGGCGTTCGGCTTGAGGGCGCAGGTGAGGCGGGCTGCCGTTTCCGTTCCTTCCAATATCGCCGAGGGGTCGGGCAGGAACTCCCCCGGCGAACTGAGGCAGTTCGTAGGCATTGCAAGCGGGTCCCTGGCGGAGTTGGAGACACAGCTTGAATTGTCGGTTCGCCTGGGGTTCATGGAGTCCGGCGCCACGGCAATTCGCCAGACGGACCGAGTGGGCAAGCTGGTAAACGCGCTTCGCAGGTCGTTGTCGCATGCGAACGCATGAATCGCATCACGAGAAACGAGAGACGAGCAACGAGTCACCCCTTGTCAGGCACGCGCGCGCTTGACGGGGTTGCGCAGCGTGCCGATGTCCTTCTGGCTGATCTCGACCGTGTCGCCGTCCTTGAGGTCCGGCTCGGTCGCGCCGTCGGTGCCGAGCCAGACCACGTCGCCGGGCCAGAGCGTCATGTAGCGGGAGATCTGCGAGATGTAGTGCTGGGCCGAGAACAACATCTTGTCGGTGCCGTACTCGGCCGCCGTGACCCCGTTCACCTTGATGGCGACCGTCAGCTTCATGGGGTCGAGGCCGGTGGCGATGAACGGGCCCATCGGCTTGAAGGTGTCCGAGTTCTTCGCGCGCCACAGCGTGCGGTCCTGTTTTTGCCAGGTCCGCTCGCTCACGTCGTTGCCGAGCGTGTAGCCGAGCACGCACGAGAGCGCATCCTTCTCGGACAGGTTGCGCGCCTTCTTGCCGATCACGGCGACGAGCTCGCCCTCGAACTGGACCGGCCCGGGCGAGTCCGCGGGTATCACGATCGCCTCGCCGCTCGCGACCAGCGCATTGTTGGCGCGGTAGCCGACGTCCGCTTTCTCCGGCAGCTTGGTGTTCGTGCCTTTGCGCTGGTTGGCCCACTCGACGTGCGCGGCGTAGTTGAGCCCGGCGCAGTAGAAGGTGGGCGGCACGCAGGGAATGAGTGTTTTAAGCGAGGAAAGCGGATATTTCTTCGACGTGGCCTTGTGGCTGTCGAAGATCGAGCCTTCCAGCTCGGTTACCTGATCGCCTTCGACGGCGCCGTAGAAGACGCGGCCTTGCTGCTCGAAACGCCCGAATTTCATGTGCACTCCTGGAAGATGCTGAAAAAACGAATGGACGCTCTAGCGAGGTGCCCCCATCCTACCTTCCCCCGCGGGCAGGGGAAGGGGATAAACAGGATTTACAAGATTCTTGAAACAAACGCATTAATCCTGTGAATCTTGTTAATCCTGTCTATTTCTTTTCTACGGGCAGCGGGGCGAGCACCTCGAACTCGACTCGCACGCTGCGGTTGCGGTTCTCGCGCAGGCTTGCCACGCGCGCTTCCAGCACGGCGCCGCGGTCCATCTGGCGCGCCACCGCGGCGTTGTCGCGGCGCGGCACGTAGCCCAGCTTCACGCCGTGCCACTCGACGCGAACCGCGTTGGCATCATACGGATTATCCGGCTCGCGCACCAGTTGAAGGCGGTCGCCCACGGTCATGCGTTGCCAGGTTTCCCGGGCTTCGTGATGGCGGAAACCGGCGAGCGGGGAGCGCTGGACGACGATGACCGCCTCGGCCCCCCAGGCTGGCGGGGACCCCCAGGCCGCATTGCCCACGACCACGGCGACGAGCAGCTTCAATATGCCGTTCATATAAGGTTTGCCGGCAACCTTGCCGGCAAACCTCCTAGAACGGCTTGACGACCGCGAGGATGACAGCGGCAATCAGGATGACGGTGGGGAACTCGTTGAACCAGCGGTACCAGACGTGGCTGCGGGTGTTGCGGTCCAGCCTGAAATCCTTGATCAACGCGCCGCACCACAGGTGATAGGCAATCAGGACCGCGACCAGGGCAAGCTTGGCGTGCAGCCAGCCGCCGGTGATGCCGTAGCCCAGCCACAGCCACAGGCCGGTCCCGATGCTCAACACCGCGCCCGGCGCCATGATGCCGTAGTAGAGCTTGCGCTCCATCACCTTGAAGCGCTCACTGCCGGAGCTGTCCCCGGTCATCGCGTGGTAGACGAACAGTCGCGGCAGGTAGAACAGCCCCGCGAACCAGGTCACCATGAAGATGATGTG
>CAYYZZ010000163.1:0-6018 GCA_964476235.1 uncultured Streptomycetaceae bacterium
TCACGAATCACGATTCACGCCTTCTGCATGCTGGCAAAGCCGCGATCCAGATCGGCGATGAGATCGTCCGGGTCCTCGAGCCCGATGTGGAGCCGTATGGTCGGGCCGCCCGCATTCCATTTCGTGACGGAGCGGTAGCGCTCGATGCGAGCGACGACGGCGAGGCTTTCAAACCCGCCCCAGCTCGAGCCGATGCCGAAGAATTCCAGCGAGTTCACGAAGGCGGCGACCTGCTTTTCGGCGGCGGGCTGCATCACGAACGAGAACAGCGATGCCGCCCCGGTGAAATCGCGCTTCCATATGGCATGGCCGGGATCGCTCTCGAGCGCCGGATAGATCACACGCTGCACCTGCGGCCGCGACTGCAGCCAGCGCGCGACCTTGAGCGCATTCTCCATCTGCTGCCTCATGCGCACCCCGATCGTGCGGAAGCCGCGCAGCGCGAGGTAGCAGTCGTCGGGGCTCACGCCGTAGCCGTACTCGGCAACGGCGCGGCGCACGGTGAGCCAGTGCCGCTCGTTGGTGACGATCATGCCCATCACCACGTCCGAATGCCCGGCGATGTATTTCGTCGCGGCGTGGATCGAGACGTCCACCCCTTTCTCGAAGGAGCGGAAGAAGTAGGGCGTGCCCCAGGTGGTGTCGGCGAGGACCGGGATCCCGCGCCGGTGCGCCGCCTCGGCGATGGCGGGGATGTCCTGCATCTCGAAGGAGAGCGAGCCCGGCGCCTCGCAGAGCACCGCCCTGGTATTGCTCTTGAAGCGCTTCTCGATCGCCGCGTCGATCAGGGGGTCGTAGTACTCGACCTCGACTCCATTGGGCTTGAGATGCTTGTCGCAGAAGGTGCGCGTCGGCACGTAGACCGAATCGGGGACGAGCAGGTGGTCGCCGGCCTTCACGTAGGCGCACAACGCGGCCGCGATCGCGGCGAGGCCGGAAGGCAGCGCAACCGCCGCATGGCCCCCCTCCATCTTCGCCACGGCTTCCTCGAGCGCGAACGTGGTCGGGGTGCCCAGCTGCCCGTAGCGCACCTTCTTGTAATCGTCCCCGCCGCGCGCCTCGTAGGTCTCGAGGTCGGGGAACAGCACCGTCGAAGTGCGGAATACCGGGGTATTGACCATGCCCTGGTGGCTGGCGGGGTCACGCCCGGCGCGGGCGAGCAAGGTGTCTTTCTTCATACGGTGAGGAAATGGCCGGACCCGGGCCCGGCCATTTCCTTATCCAAGATCCTTTGAAAATGGTGGAAAAGGACTGTCATCACGCAGCTGCGATTCTGCCAGCATCCCTATGGTGGGCCAAGGGAATCACTTGGTCTAGCCTCATTCCGCATTTCCGGGGGCGCCCATTCATTCAGGAGTTGGTCGGAGCCGGGTCCGGCAAACTCCTCAATATATGGACTTACGGATTGCTGGCTCGGCCCGTATACCGGATAATCTTCGTTCAGCGCCCCGCGCGCAAGTTGCGCGACGGCTCCGCGCATCGATTCCAACTCACGGACTTTCCCGGAAGGCTGCCATGGCCGATACGCACGCGTCGCATCACGGAAGCAGGGTCGAGGACGGCAGGCTCGTCACCGGCACCGGCAAGTATGCCGCCGACTGGAGCCTGCCCGGCCAGCTCTACGCCTGTTTCGTGCGCTCCGACCGCGCGCACGCCGAGATCGTTTCGGTGAAGACCGGAAAAGCGGCCAAGCACCCCGGCGTGAAGCGCGTCTATACCGGCCAGGATGCGCTTGCCGCCGGCTACACCAAGTATTTCGTGATCGTGAACTTTCCCGGCCGCGGCGGGAACCCCATCATCAAGCCGCCCCGCCCGGTGCTGGCGGCGCGCAAGGTGCGCCACGTCGGCGACGCATTGGCGATGGTGGTCGCGGACTCGGCACAGGCGGCGCAGGACGCCGCCGAGCTGGTGGAAGTCGAGTATCGCGATCTGCCGGCGGTGGTGTCCGCCGAGGCGGCGCTTGCCGCCGGCGCGCCGCAATTGCATGAAGAGGCGCCGGGCAACCTCGCTTTCGATTACGAGGCGGGCAACGAGGAGGCAGTGAAAGCGGCGTTCGCGAAGGCCGCGCACGTGACGCGGCTGAAGCTCGAGGTCACGCGTGTCGCGCCCAACCCGATGGAGCTGCGCGGCTGCACCGTGCGCTACGACGCCAAGGACGACACCTATCACGTGCACGTCTGCATCCAGGGCATCAACATGATGCGCAAGCAGCTCGCCGCCATCACCGACGTGCCGGAAGAGAAAATCGTGGTGCACGCGCAGGACATCGGCGGCAGCTTCGGCCAGAGGAGCGCCGCCTATCCCGAATATTGCATGCAGATGCTGGCGTCGAAGGAGCTTGGGCGCCCGGTGCGGTGGATTTCCACGCGTTCGGAAGGCTTCATGAGCGACACCCACGGCCGCGGCAACACCGTGACCGGCGAGCTCGCCCTTGACCGCGACGGGAAGTTTCTCGGCCTGCGGCTCGACTGGATCGCCGACATGGGCGGCTATCTCTCCGCGACCGGCTCGGCGAGCCATACGCGCAACCCGTCCGCCTGCATGACCGGCGTCTATCGCATCCCCGCGCTCTACGGGCGATTCCGGCTGGCCTTCACCAACACGGTGCCGGTCGCCGCCTACCGCGGCGCGGGCCGCCCCGACATGGCCTACGTGATCGAGCGCCTGGTGAACCAGGCCGCGGCCGATCTGAAGATCGACCCGGCGGAGCTGCGCCGGCGCAACTTCATCCCGAAAGAGGCGTTTCCCTACAAGACGCCCACCGGCTCGACCTACGAGGCCACCGACCTGCATGGCGTGCTGGAGCGGGCGCTCAAGTTCGGGGACTGGAAAGGCTTCGCGGCACGCCGGAAAAAATCGGAAAAAGCGGGGAAGCTGCGCGGGCTGGGCATCGCCACCGTCATCGAGAACACGGGCGCGGGCTTGTTCCCCAAGGACCAGGTCGAGATCGAAGCGACCACTGCCGGCGCGATCGACGTGTTCACGGTGTCGCAATCGCAGGGTCAGGGACACGAGACCACGTTCGGCATGATCGTGGCGGATACGCTGGGCGTGCCGCTCGAGCGGGTGCGCATCCGGCAGGGGGTGAAGCCGCTCATTGGCAACCACACGGGCGGCTCGCGCTCCACCGTCGGCGCGGGCAGCGCGTGCAAGCTCGCCGCGCTAAAGCTCATCGAGCAGGGCAAATCGCTCGCCGCGGAACAGCTCGAGGTCGAGCCGTCGCAGGTCGAATACTCGAAAGGCACGTTTCAGGCGCGGGGATCGAAAAAGAAAATCAGCCTGTTCCAGCTGGCGAAGAACAAGCCGTTCAACGCGATGGGCGAGGGCACCTTCGGCTCCACCTTCCCCAACGGCTGCCACATCTCGGAAGTGGAGATCGACCCCGAGACCGGCGTCGCGAGCATCGTCGCCTACAACGCGGTGGACGACTGCGGCAACGTCATCAATCACGCCGTGGTCGAAGGGCAGGTCCACGGCGCGGTGACGCAGGGCGCGGGACAGATTTTCTGCGAGCACGTGATCTACGACCGCGACACCGGGCAGCTCCTCACCGGCAGCTTCATGGATTACTGCATGCCGCGCGCGGGGCTGGTTCCGGACATCCGCATGCAGGACGCGCCCCTGCCGAGCGTCAACAACACGCTCGGTGTGAAGGGCGTGGGCGAGTCGGGTTGCACCGCCTCCTTGCCGTCGCTCACCAACGCGGTGATCGACGCGCTGCGGCCGCTCGGCGTGCAGCACCTGGACATGCCGCTGACGCCGGCGAAGCTGTGGCACGCGATACGTTCCGCCAGGAAGGCGTGAGTCGTGAATCGTGAATCGTGAGTGAACGGATCAAGGGATGAGCGCAAAAGAACATAAACATCACGGGCCGGTCGGGCGGGTCGAGGACGCGCGGCTTACCACCGGCGCCGGCCAGTACGCCGCCGACTGGAGCCTGCCCGGCCAGCTCTACGCCTGTTTCCTGCGCTCGGACCGGGCGCACGCGGAAATCGTCTCGGTCAATACCGCGAAGGCGGCGAAATACCCCGGCGTGAAGCGGGTACTCACCGGCGCCGATGCGGTCGCCGCCGGCTACGTCAAGCCGCTGCACACGCTGACTTTCCCCGGCAAGGGCGGCATGCAGACCCGGGCGCCGGATCGGCCGGTGCTCGCGCACGGCAAGGTGCGCTTCGTCGGCGAGGCGCTGGCGATGGTGGTGGCGGATACCGCCGCCGCGGCGCAGGACGCCGCCGAGCTGGTCGAGGTGCAGTACCGCGAGCTGCCGCCCGCGATCCATCCCGAGGAAGCGCTCGCGCCAGGCGCGGCGCAGCTGCACGAGAGCGTTCCGGGCAACCTGTCGCTCGAGACGGAAGCCGGCGATGCCGCGGCGGTTGACGCGGCGTTCGCCAAGGCGGCGCACGTGACGCGCCTTAAGGTCGAAGTGACGCGGGTTGCGCCCAACCCGATGGAGCCGCGAGCCTGCATGGTTTCCCACGACGCGCGTGACGGCTCCTATACCTTCCACGTGTGCATGCAGGGCGTCACCACGCTGCGCCGGCACATGTCGGCGTATACCGGCATGGCGGAAGACAAGCTGCATTTCGTGGCGCGCGACATCGGCGGCGGTTTCGGGCAGCGCACGCCGGCCTACCCCGAATATTGCGTGCTGATGCTTGCCGCGAAGGACACCGGCAAGCCGGTGAAATGGGTCTCCACGCGGTCGGAAGGCATCGCGTGCGATACCCATGGCCGCGCCAACATCATCGACGGCGCGCTGGCGCTCGACCGCGACGGGAAATTCCTGGCGATGCGGCTCGACTGGGTGAACGACATGGGCTCGTATCTCTCGCCGGCGTCCATGGGCCATATCCGCAATACGACGACCTGCATGACCGGGGTCTATCGCATCCCCGCGCTGTACGCCACCTACCGGGTCGCGCTGACCAGCACGGCGCCGGTTTCGTCCTACCGGGGCGCCGGGCGTCCCGACATCGCCTACACCGTCGAGCGCCTGGTCGACCAGGCCGCGGCGGAGTTGAACCTGGACGCGGCCGAGCTGCGCCGCCGCAATTTCATCCCGCGCGAGGCGTTCCCGTACAAGACGCCGACCGGCTCCACCTACGAGAACGCGGATTTGCACGGCCTGCTCGAGCAGGCGCTCAAGCTCGCCGACTGGAAGGGCTACCCGAAGCGCCGCGCGCAGACGGAAAAACACGGGAAGCTGCGCGGCATTGGCATCGCGACCGTGATCGAGAATACCGGGGCCGGCCAGGCGGTGAAGGACGACGTCGAGATCGTGCTCGACGCCGGCGGGCGCGTTACCGTCCACACGCAGTCCAAGTCGCAGGGGCACGGGCATGAGACCACGTTCGCGATGATCGTGTCGAATGCGCTCGGCATTGCGCTCGAGCGCGTGAAAATAATCCAGGGCGCGCCGGAGAAGCAGCACCAGTTGCTGGGCAACCATACCGGCGGCTCGCGCAGCACCGTGGGCGCGGGCAGCGTCTGCCACCTCGCGGCGCTCAAGCTGATCGAGCACGGCCGGTCGGCTGCGGCCCTCGAGCTCGCGGTCGAGCCCTCGCAGGTGGAATACGCGAAGGGCGTGTTCCGCTCGAAGGAATCGAAACGGACGCTGAAGCTCGGCGACCTGGCGAAGGCGAAGCCGGTCACCATCGCCGCCGAGGGGAAGTTTGGCTCGACGTTTCCCAACGGCTGCCACATCGCGGAGGTCGAGATCGACCCCAATACCGGCACGACCGAGATCGCTTCGTACTGCGCGGTGGACGACGTCGGCACGGTGATCAACCACGAAGTGGTCGAAGGCCAGCTGCACGGCGGCGTCGTGATGGGCGCGGGCCAGATTTTCGCCGAGCACGTGGTTTACGACCGTGGCACCGGTCAGCTCCTGACGGGAAGCTTCATGGACTACTGCATGCCGCGCGCCGGGCTGATTCGGAGCGTTCGCGGGGAAGAGCACCCGACGCCGAGCAAGGTGAGCCCGCTCGGGGTCAAGGGCGTGGGCGAGTCGGGCTGCAC
>CAYYZZ010000164.1:0-6001 GCA_964476235.1 uncultured Streptomycetaceae bacterium
CTTCGTCGCCTCCGCGGCTTTGGCCTTGGCCTCGACCGCCTTGGCCTTGGCTGCGTCATCCATGGGAGGTTGAGGCAGCTTGGCATAAGCCATGCCTACCACCCCCGCGACCAGCAATGCGGGTACGACCATCCAGAATTCAGGCGCCTTCATAGCTTCCACCCCTCCTTCATGGCCGATGCATGCGCCGCCGACGGGACGCCGCCTGCGGGCCTGCCCTGGCCTTTGACTTCGTTATACCAGTATTCGTGGTGCTCCTTGGCCCAGGCTTCGTCAACCTTGCCTTCGCCGTCCTTGATTCTCATCGAGTCGTAAGCGCCCTCGACGCCGATCGAACCCATGTAGATATGCCCGAGGGAAATGCCGATATAGATCACGGCGGCGACGGCGTGGATCACGCTCATGAGCTGCATGGTGCCGCGTCCCTGCCCAAAGTTCGGGAAATCCAGCACCAGGCCGGTAACGCTCACCACGATGCTCAGCAGGAGCAGCCCGATCCAGAACCAGGCCTTCTCCCCCGCGTTGAATTTTCCGGAGGGGACGTGCTCCCCGCCGAGCATTCCGCCGGCGTTCTTGAACCACTTGAAGTCATAGGCCTTCCACAGGTTGTCCTTGATGAAGGTCACAACCATCACCAAGGCGCAGAAGACGAACAATGGGCCGACGAAGTTGTGCAGGTTTTTCGACAGGATCGCGAGCCACGAGAAAAGCGTATAGCCGAACACCGGCAGCAATACGTACTTACCGAACAGGATAATGAGTCCGCTGATCGCAAGAATCACGAAAGTGATCGCGGTTGACCAGTGCACCAGCCGCTCCCAGTCCGTAAAGCGCGGAATCAATTTGCCGCTCGGCTGGCCACGCAGCTTGATCGAGCCATGGAGCCAGTGAAACAGGCCGATCACCGCCATAATCACGACCAGCAGCCAGCCGCCGTAAATGGTTATCGGTCCGTTACGGATCTGGCGCCAGATCTCGCCTTCGCTCTGCACCAGCACCTTGGTCTCGATGCCGCGCACCTGGGTGGTCTGGTACGGATTCTCGCCGCCGCGCACATCGCGCCACACCGGCGCGTTGTTGAGGGGTTGAGATTGCTGGCGCTCCGCCTGCTCCTTGGCGCCGCCGCCTTGAGCCGTTGCGAATTGCGGCAGCAACGCAGCAGCCAGTAGAAATACGAGCGGCGCCAGCCAGCGCCCTGCGCGATTGACGTGCATGCCTCCTCCTGTCGTTCTACCTGGCGACCAGCCGCGCGTACTCGTTCTGGCCGTCGTTACGCGCCTTGATGGCTTTTTCCCAGGCCGGCTTGTCGCCCTTGAACTGGTCGTTGTCCCACGGCTGCTTATCAGGCTTGCCCTGGTACTGGCCCTGCTTATAGACCGTGACAGCGGACTTTTCGCCGCAACCCGCCGCGATAACAGCCAGCCCCGCGGCGATCGCAATCGCTATCAGCCGTCTCATGATTTGGCCCCCGGCTGCGGTGCGGGCTGTTTTTCCGGTTTGCCATAAGCTGTGCCCCAGCCCCATATTTCGGAGCCTTTGCCGCGCTTCAGTACCCGGTCGCGGTAGATATTGGAGATGACGTCGGCGTCGCCACCCAGCAGCGCCTTGGTCGCGCACATCTCGGCGCAGGCCGGCAGCTTCCCTTCCGCCAGGCGGTTACGGCCGTATTTCTTGAACTCGGCAGCCGAAAAGTCCGCCTCGGGTCCGCCGGCGCAGAACGTGCACTTGTCCATCTTGCCGCGCAGTCCGAACGCGCCGTCCTGCGGGAACTGTGGCGCGCCGAATGGGCAGGCATAGAAGCAGTAGCCGCAGCCGATGCAGAGGTCCTTGTCGTGCAGCACCACGCCCTCGGAGGTCTTGTAGAAGCAGTCCACCGGGCACACTGCCATGCACGGCGCATCCGAGCAGTGCATGCAGGCAACCGAGATCGACTTCTCGCCCGGGACGCCGTCGTTCAGCGTCACGACCCGCCGGCGGTTCACGCCCCAAGGGATCTCGTGCTCCTGCTTGCATGCCGTCACACAGCCGTTGCACTCGATGCAGCGCTCGGCATCCGCCAGAAATTTCATTCTCGCCATGGTTCAGCTCCTCTGGGTCCTGTTCTCGATCAAGCCTTGGATACCTGGCACAGCGTGGTCTTGGTTTCCTGCATCATCGTCACGATGTCGTAACCATAGGTCATCGCGGTATTGACCGCCTCGCCGCGCACGATCGGCGCCGAGCCCTCGGGATACTTATCGAGCAGGTCCCTGCCTTCGAAATGCCCGGCGAAGTGGAACGGGCAGAATACCGTGCCCGATGCCACCCGCTCGGTGACCAGGGTCTTCATCTTGAGGCGCGCCTTGCTCGGCGTCTGGACCCAGACGTACTCGTTGTTCCTCACGCCGCGGTCGTTGGCGTCCCTGGGATTGATCTCGACGAACATCTCCTGTTGCAGTTCGGCAAGCCACGGGTTGGACCGGGTTTCGTCCCCGCCGCCCTCGTACTCGGTGAGCCGGCCGCTGGTCAGAATGAGCGGATAGCTCTTGACCGCGTCCTTGTTCGCGTCCTGGATCGTCTTGAACAGCACCGGCACGCGCCACCGGTTCTTCTGGTCGGCGTGAGTCGGGTACTTCTCGATCAGGTCCGGCCGCGGCGTATAGAGCGGTTCGCGGTGCAGCGGCACCGCATCCGGGAAATTCCACACCACCGCGCGCGCCTTGGCATTACCAAACGGGTGGCAACCGTGATTTTTCATGACTACGCGCTGAATGCCGCCCGACAGGTCGGTCTTCCAGTTCTTGCCCTCGGCCGCCTTCTTCTCGTCCTCGGTCAGCTCGTCCCACCAGCCAAGCTTCTTCAGCAGCACATGATCGAATTCGGGATAGCCGGTCGTAAGATCGGCGCCCTTGGAGTGGGAGCCATCTTCCGCCAGCAGGTTGACGCCGTCGCGCTCGACGCCGAAGTTGGCGCGGAAGTTGCCGCCGCCGTCCATCACGTGCTTGGAGGTGTCATAGAGATTGGGGCTGCCCGGGTGCTTGAGCGCCGGGGTGCCGTAGCACGGCCACGGCAGGCCGTAGTAGTCGCCGTCGAGCACGTATCCGGTCTTCGCGTCCTTGCCACCCTTGGCGCGCAGCGTCTTCACGTCAAAGACGTGCAGGTTGCGCATATGGGCTTGCAGCCGCTCGGGCGATTGGCCCGTGTAGCCGATGGTCCAGGTTGCGCGGTTGATCTCACGCAACGTGTCTTCCATGTCGGGCTCCGGCATGCCGCCCTTGCCCTTGGAGAGTTTGATCTTCGCCGTGAATTCCTTGGCGAAGCCGAACTTCTCCGCGAGTTGGTACATGATCATGTGATCGGTGCGCGAATCGAACATCGGGTCGATCACCTTCTCGCGCCACTGGATCGAGCGATTGGAGGCTGTCACCGAGCCTGCGCATTCCATCTGGGTAGCCGCCGGGAGGAGGTAAACCCCGTCCTGCCGCACCATCGCCGCCATCGCTGCGGTCGCGGATGGATACGGATCCACCACAACCAGCAGGTCGAGCTTCTTCATCGCTTCGACCATTTCCTTGCCGCGGTTCTGGCTGTTGGGCGCGTGACCCCAGTAGATCACTGCGCGGAGGTTGGAATCCTGGTCAAGGTTCTCGTTCTTCTCCAGTACGGCATCTATCCAGCGCGACACCGTCAACCCCGGCTTTTCCATCATCGCCTGCGAGGCAAATTGCTTCTTCATCCATTCATAATCAACACCCCATACCGCGGCGTAGTGCTTCCACGAACCGGTGGCGATACCGTAGTAGCCCGGCAGCGAATCCGGGTTCGGGCCGACGTCGGTCGCACCCTGCACGTTGTCGTGGCCGCGATAGATGTTGCAGCCGCCGCCGGAAACGCCGACGTTGCCCAGCGCGAGCTGAAGGATGCACGAGGCGCGGACAATAGCGTTACCGTTGGTGTGCTGGGTCTGGCCCATCGCCCACACGATCGTGCTGGGGCGGTTCTTCGCCATGGATTCAGCCACGTCCCGTACTTCGGCTTCCTTCATGCCGGTGACCTTCTCGACCTCTTCCGGCGTCCACTTCGCGACTTCCTCACGCACCTTGTCCATGCCGTAGACGCGGGCCTTGATGTAGTCCTTGTCTTCCCAGCCGTTCTTGAAGATGTGGTGCAGCATGCCCCACAGGAACGCGACGTCAGTGCCGGAACGGATGCGATAGTAGGTATCGGCCCTTGCCGCGGTACGCGTGAAACGCGGATCCACCACGATCACCTTGGCACCGTTTTCCTTGGCGTGCAGGGTATGCAGCATCGATACCGGATGCGCTTCCGCCGCGTTGCTGCCGAAGAACAGAATGCACTTCGAATTCTGTTCGTCGTTGTACGAATTGGTCATCGCGCCGTAGCCCCAGGTATTCGCCACGCCCGCCACCGTCGTCGAGTGGCAGATGCGCGCCTGGTGATCCATGTTGTTGGTGCCGAAGAACGATACGAACTTGCGGAACAAGAACGATTGTTCATTGTTATGCTTGCTGGATCCGATCCAGAAAGTCGCGTCGGGTCCCGACTCCTTCCTGATGGCGAGTAGTTTCTGACTCACCTCATTCAATGCCTGGTCCCAGGCGACCTTCTGCCACTTGCCGCCCACGAGCTTCATCGGCGACTTCAGGCGATGAGAATCGTGCGTCATGCCGTGCTCGCGGATCGAGGCGCCCTTGGCGCAGTGCGCGCCGAGGTTGATCGGCGAATCAAACACCGGCTCCTGGCGGACCCAGACGCCGTTTTGCACCACGGCATCGATCGCACAGCCGACGGAGCAATGCGTGCAGATCGTGCGCTTGACCTCGGTCTTGCCGCCGCCGGCATCCTGGGCGGCTTCCGCCTTGCCGACGATGTTGAACGGCAGCTGCGAGGCAACCGCTCCCGCGCCGAGCGCCACGCCCGAACGCTGGAGGAAAGTGCGGCGGTCAATGGTCCTGCCGAGCATCCCCGAAACCGAACGGGTGAGCCGGTTTTGCGTGGCGCCATCCTTGGAATGGCTCGTGGATTTTCTGGTGAGCAGCATGGTTACGCCCCCTCAGACTTTGGTGGTGTCGTAGTACTTGCGGACGTGCTCCGTGAGCTGGTAGCCCTTGGATCCGCTCACGGCCTCGGCTTTCTTGGGCTGTGCCTGCGGATTTTTGCTGGCGACAACGGCCGCGGTGGCAACGCCACCGGCGCCGACAGCCAGCAGGAAATTACGGCGGGAGAGCTTGGATGCTGGAGTTTTCATCACATCCTCCTTTTTATGAAGCGGTCAGCTTGTTTGAATGGTGCTAAGTTATGCTTCAAACTGGTGCAAATCAAGGAAAATCGGGGGAAACCGCGAATGAAAATTACTCCTAATATCAAAATACTTAGCTAACTGAGAGCAATTCTCAAATGGGAATGGGTCAATCCGTATCACCCATCTCGAAGGCGGCTCTCTCAATCTCAAAAAAAGACAAAGCAAGCGCAGCTACCGGCTTGTAAAAGCTGGCGGAAGCTGCGTTTTGCACCGCAGCACAAAAAAGGATGGCGCCAGGAAGAACAAAAGTCTCGAAGAACTGCCTCTGCTCTGCCAGCGAATGCTGGCCCTCGATGAGACAGCGCATGACATCGCTCACTCCCGAGATATGATCTTCCAACTCGAACACGCTTTCCCGGCGCGCGAGCTGCCATGCGGCGAGTTGCTCGCGCAGCCTGACCAGGCAGCGGTCCGGCCCCGACGGTTCGGCGTAACCGGATAGGTACGGCGTCACTGCCGCCTTGCCGACCCCGACAAACAGGCTGTCGTGTTCCTGCCGCACGATGGCCGGGTAGGCGGTACGGCAGGCTTCCTGCAAGCCGCGCCAGGCCACGGCCAGTCCACCGTCGTTCTCCTGCCCTTCCCCGGCCTGGCCGCTGCGTGATATCTCCGCCAGCAGGTTAGGGTCCGCCGGCCCGTAGAAAAGGCGGCTGATCAGCCCGTACAGGTTGGCGCGCGCCAGCTCTTCCGGATCCAGCG
>CAYYZZ010000165.1:0-5964 GCA_964476235.1 uncultured Streptomycetaceae bacterium
ACCTGAAGATCGCGCGCTGCCGCATGGTGGTGGCCGTGCCGGCGGGCTTCGATTACCGGCGCGCGGTGCGGCAGGGCGCGCGCCTCAGGGTCGCCACCAAGTACGTGCAGACCGCGCGCGAGCATTTCGCCGCCAAAGGCGTGCACGTCGACCTCATCAAGCTCTACGGCTCGATGGAACTCGCGCCGTTGACCGGGTTGGCCGACGTCATCGTGGACCTGGTGAGCACCGGCAAGACGCTCAAGGCGAATAACCTGAAGGCGGTCGAGGAGATTGCGCCGTTGAGCGCGCGGCTTATCGTCAACCAGACGGCGCTCAAGCTGAAGCGCGCGGCGATCCAGCCCCTGCTCGACGCTTTCGCTCGGGCGACACGATGATCCAGATCCGCCGCCTCGCCACCACGCAGCCCGATTTCGACGCGCGGCTAGCGGAACTGCTCTCGTTCGAGTCCGCGCAGGACCCGCAGGTCGAAGCCACGGTTGCGGCGATCCTCGCCGACGTCAAGGCGCGCGGCGATGCGGCCCTGCTCGAGTACACGCGGCGCTTCGACCGCGTCGAGGCGGCAAACGTCGCGTCGCTCGAAGTGCCGAAGGCGGAGCTCCAAATGGCCAAACGGCGCATCGACAAGACGACACGCAACGCGCTCGAGGCCGCAGCCAGGCGCGTGCGCGCTTATCACAAGAAGCAGATCGCTTCTTCCTGGCGCTACCGCGACTCCACCGGCGCCGAACTCGGCCAGCGGGTGACCGCGCTCGACCGTGTCGGCATTTACGTGCCGGGCGGCAAGGCGGCCTACCCGTCGTCGGTGATCATGAACGCGGTGCCGGCGAAGGTCGCGGGCGTGCGCGAGATCATCATGGTGGTGCCGGCTCCCGGCGGCGCGCGCAACGACCTCGTGCTCGCGGCGGCGGCGATCTGTGGTGTGGACCGCGTGTTTACGATCGGCGGCGCGCAAGCGGTTGCCGCGCTCGCCTATGGCACTGCGACGGTCCCCGCAGTGGACAAGATCGTCGGCCCGGGCAACGCCTACGTCGCCGCCGCCAAGCGGCGCGTGTTCGGCGTGGTCGGCATCGACATGGTGGCAGGCCCCTCCGAAGTGGTGGTGGTGTGCGATGGCCGGACCGAAGCCGACTGGATTGCGATGGACCTGTTTGCGCAGGCGGAGCACGACGAGCTGGCCCAGGCGATCCTGATTACGCCCGACGCTGCGTTCCTCGACGCCGTCGCGGCCAGCATGGCCCGCCAGCTTGCCGCGATGCCGCGGCGCGAGGTGATTGCCGCCGCGCTCTCGAAACGCGGGGCGCTCATTCGCGTGCGCGATCTGCGCGAAGCTTGCGAGATCGTCAACCGCATTGCCCCCGAGCACCTGGAGCTGTCGGTCGAAAAGCCCGATGCGCTGTTGCCCAGGATCCGGCACGCCGGGGCGATCTTCCTCGGCCGCGAGAGCTCGGAAGCGCTGGGCGACTATTGCGCGGGACCGAACCACGTGCTGCCCACTTCGCGCACCGCGCGTTTTTCCTCGCCGCTCGGCGTCTACGATTTCCAGAAGCGCTCGAGCGTGATCCGCATCCCGCGCAAAGCGGCCGCGAAGCTCGGCAAGATCGCCTCCGAGCTCGCGCGCGGCGAGGGGCTGATGGCGCACGCCAAGTCGGCCGAGTACCGTATGGGTACGGTCGAAAATAGCCGCCAAGACGCCAAGACGCCAAGAAAATAAGGAACGAAAGTTCGGCGCGTTCTCTGTTTTTTCCTGGAATAGTCGGCTTCTTCGCAGCCTTTTAATGCTAGTTGCCTGGGCTTTCTCGTGTTTATGCAGTTTGAATTGATCTGTTTCTTGTTTTCCTTGGCGCCTTGGCGTCTTGGCGGCTAATTCCCATGCCGAAAACACCCGAAGAAATCATCCGAGACGAGATACGCTCGCTGAAGGCGTATCTCGTGCCCGACAGCGCGGGCATGGTGAAGCTCGATGCGATGGAGAATCCCTATCGCCTGCCGCCGGAGTTGCGCGCCCGGCTGGCGCGGCTGGTGGAGGAGGCCGCACTCAACCGCTACCCGGACCCGGCGGCTGGCGAGCTCAAAGCCCGGCTGCGCCACGCGCTCGAAGTGCCGGAAGGGATGGAGTTGCTGCTGGGCAACGGCTCCGACGAGCTGATCCAGATGCTGATCATGGCGGTCGCGAAACCAGGGGCGGTCGTGCTCGGCGTCGATCCGTCCTTCGTCATGTTCCGCAGGATCGCGGCCTTCGCGGGCGCGCGTTACACCGGTGTGGAGCTGCGGGACGATTTCTCGCTCGACATCGAACGGGTGCTAGCGGCGATCGAGCGGGAGCGCCCGGCCGTCATCTTCATTGCCTATCCCAACAACCCGACCGGCAACCTGTTTGACGCCGGCCTGATCGACCGCATCATCGAGGCCGCGCCGGGCCTGGTGGTGGTGGACGAGGCTTACCACGCGTTCGCCGGGAAAAGCTTCATCCCGCGACTTCCGGGCCCCCCCAACCTGCTGGTGATGCGGACGCTGTCCAAACTGGGGCTTGCCGGGCTCCGCCTGGGCGCATTGCTGGGCGCCGAAAGCTGGCTCGCGCAGCTGGACAAGCTGCGTTTGCCCTATAATGTCAGCACGCTCACGCAGATCGTCGCGTGCGAAGTCCTGCAGCACGGTGACGTGTTGACAGAACAGGCCGGGGCCATCAAGCTAGAACGTGGTCGCCTGCTGCAGGGGCTGCAGAATCTGCCGGGCGTGACGGCGTATCCGAGTGACGCCAACTTCATATTGTTCAGGATCAACCAGGCGGAGCGCGTTTTCGACGGATTGAAACGACGCGGAGTCTTGATCAAGAGCCTCCACGGTTCTCATCACCTGCTCGCGGATTGCCTGCGGGTGACGGTCGGCACGCCGGATGAGAACGCTGCTTTCCTCTCTGCATTGACCCAGACCCTCAACGCTTGATTCTCCCAGTCCAATCTGCGCCCATTGCACCGGTAGCGGTGTAAGCACGGCCATGCGTAAAGCCGAAGTCACCCGCAACACCAAAGAAACCAGGATCGGCGTCAAGCTCAACCTCGACGGCAAGGGGAGGGCGAAGATCGCGACCGGCGTGCCGTTTCTCGACCACATGCTGGAGCTGGTCGCGCACCACGGCGTGTTCGACCTGGAGGTTTCCGCCAAGGGCGACCTGCACATCGACGCGCACCATACCGTGGAGGACATCGGCATCACCCTCGGCCAGGCGTTCGCCAAGGCGGCGGGCGACAAGAAGGGCGTGCGCCGCTACGGCCACGCCTACGTGCCGCTCGACGAGGCGCTCTCGCGGGTGGTCGTGGATCTTTCGGGACGGCCAGGCCTCGAGTACCATATCGAATTCACGCGCGCGCGCATCGGCGAATTCGACGTGGACCTGGTGCACGAGTTCTTCCAGGGCTTCGTCAATCACGCGCAGGTGACGCTGCACGTGGACAACCTCAAGGGCACCAACACGCACCACCAGGCTGAGACGGCGTTCAAGGCGTTCGCGCGCGCCCTGCGGATGGCAATCGAGGCCGATCCGCGCGTGAAGGGCGTGCCTTCCACCAAGGGCACTCTGTGACGGAGTTTGCAGTATTCAGTTTGCAGCCTGCAGCCTGATTCGGGTTTATGTCTGCCAACTGCCAACTGCCAACTGACACCTGGCGATGATTGACGTCGCTGTCATCGATTACGGCATGGGCAACCTGCGCTCGGTTGCCAAGGCGATCGAGCACGTCGCCCCGCGGCTCGAGGTCGCTGTCACGAGCGACGCCGCCGTGGTGAAGCGCGCGCTGCGCGTGGTGTTCCCGGGCCAGGGCGCGATGCCGGACTGCATGCGCGAGATGGATGCGCGGGGGCTGCGCGATGCCGTGTTGGAGGCGGCGCGCGCCAAGCCGTTCCTCGGCATCTGCATCGGCCTGCAGATGCTGTTCGACCGCAGCGAGGAAGGCGACACGCCCGGGCTGGGGTTGTTGCCGGGGCGGGTGCGGCGCTTTCCGGCGGAAAAGATGGTGGACGCGCGGGGCGCCCGGCTCAAGGTGCCGCACATGGGCTGGAACGAGGTGCGGCAGGCCGTCCCGCACCCGCTGTGGGAAGGCATCCCGCAGGGCAGCCGTTTCTATTTCGTGCACAGCTATTTCCCGGACCCCGGCAGTCGCGGGCTCACGGCGGGCGAGAGCGTCTACGGCGTTCCGTTCACCTGCGCCGCGGCGCGCGACAACGTTTTCGCCGTGCAATTCCACCCTGAAAAGAGCCAAGCGGCCGGATTGAAGCTGCTCGCCAATTTCCTGGCGTGGCAGCCGTCCGTGCCGAGCCCGCGGCAAAAGACCGCCGCTTCCCCCGCTGCATAGAGAGCCATGCTGATCATTCCCGCAATCGATCTCAAGGACGGCAAGTGCGTGCGCCTCAAGCAGGGCGCGATGGACAAGGTCACTGTATTTTCCGATGATCCCGGCGCGATGGCCCAGCAGTGGCTCAAGCTGGGCGCGCGGCGGCTGCACGTCATCGACTTGAACGGCGCGGCCGCCGGCCGGCCCATGAACGAGCCGGCGATCAGGGCGATCGCGGAAGCGGTCGGCGGAAAACTGCCGATCCAGTTGGGCGGCGGCATCCGCGATCTAGACACCATCGAGAAGCTGCTCGACTCCGGCGTGAGCTACGTCATTATCGGCACCGCGGCGGTGAAAACGCCCGGCTTCCTGCACGAGGCGTGCACCGCGTTCCCGGGGCACGTGATAGTCGCCCTCGACGCCAAGGACGGCAAAGTCGCGGTGGACGGCTGGTCGAAGATGACCGGTCACGAAGTGCTCGATCTCGCGAAAAAATTCCAGGACTACGGCGTGGAGGCGATCATCTACACCGACATCGGGCGCGACGGCATGCTGACCGGCGTCAACATCGAGGCGACGGTAACGCTGGCGAAGGCGCTCTCGGTGCCGGTGATCGCGAGCGGCGGCATCAACGGCCTCGACGATGTCAAGGCGCTGTGCAAGGTCGAGCACGAAGGCATCACCGGCGCCATCACCGGGCGCGCCATCTATGAGGGCAAGCTCGATTTCGCCAAGGCGCAGAAACTGGCCGACCAGCTCTCCAAGAAAAACAAGGGTGATGGGAAATGAGTAATGGGTAATGGGCGGATCCCCTCCCGCTTTTGACCCATCACCCATCACCCATCACCCATCACCCAAATGGGCCTGGCCAAGCGCATCATTCCCTGCCTCGACGTCACTGCCGGGCGCGTAGTGAAGGGGATCAATTTCGTCGGACTGCGCGACGCCGGCGACCCGGTTGAAATCGCGCGGCGCTACGACGAGCAGGGCGCCGACGAGCTGACATTTCTCGACATCACGGCCTCCAGCGACGAGCGCGATCTGATCGTGAGCGTAGTGGAGTCGGTGGCGGCCCAGGTTTTCATCCCGCTGACGGTGGGCGGGGGTGTGCGCGCGGTGGAGGACGTGCGGCGGCTGCTCAACGCCGGCGCCGACAAGGTGAGCATCAATACGGCGGCGGTGCAGAACCCGCGGCTCGTATACGACGCAACCGCGCGTTATGGCTCGCAATGCATCGTGGTGGCGGTGGACGCCAAGCGCGTGCCTGGGGAGGGCCCGCTGCGCTGGGAGGTGTACACCCACGGCGGGCGCAAGCCGACCGGGCTCGACGCGCTGGAGTGGGGCCGCAGGATGGAGGCCGCAGGCGCCGGCGAGATACTGCTGACCAGCATGGATCGCGATGGCACCCGCAACGGGTTCGATCTCGAGCTCACCCGCGCGTTTTCCGACGCGCTCACGATACCGGTGATCGCGAGCGGGGGCGTGGGCAACCTCGACCACCTGGCCGACGGCATCCTCCAGGGCCGCGCCGACGCGGTGCTCGCCGCGAGTATCTTTCACTACGGCGAATACACCGTGCGCCAGGCCAAGGAGCACATGGCGAAACGGGGCATCGAGGTGCGGCTGTAAGCTT
>CAYYZZ010000166.1:0-5955 GCA_964476235.1 uncultured Streptomycetaceae bacterium
ATTTCGTGCGCCGGAGCCACGAGCTCAATCTGAAAGGGATGCGCCAGCTGACCGAAGGCTTCAAGCGGCTCGGCCTCGACTACATTCCTTCGTACGGCAATTTCGTCAGCTTCAGGGTAAATGACGCGGCTGGCGTGTTCCAGAAGCTGCTCAAGGCGGGCGTGATCGTGCGCCCGATCGCGAGCTACGGCATGCCACAGCACCTGCGGGTTACCATCGGGCTGGAATCGGAGAACACCCGCTTCCTCGATAGCCTGAAACGGGCGATCGAGTCTAAAGTTTAAGGTTTCAAGTCTAACGTTGATATTTTGGCGACCTTAAACCTTAGACTTGAAACTTTAGACCGTTATTGCTCGTGCCCACCAAGCTGAAAATCGGGAAACTGGTCGTGATCGGCACCGGGCTGATCGGCGGATCGTTCGCGCTGGCTTTGAGGCGGGCGCGGGCGGTGAAGCGGGTCGTGGGGGTAGGGCGCACGCGTCGCAATCTCGCCGACGCGCTCAAGCTGAAAATCATCGACGAGGCATCGCGGGACCCGGCGCGCGCGGTGCGCGACGCGGACCTGGTGCTGCTCGCCACGCCGGTCGGGCAGATGCCGGCCGTGATGACGGCCATCGCGCCACATTTGCCCGCGCATGCGGTGGTTACCGACGGCGGCAGCACCAAGCGCGACGTCATCGCTTGCGCCCGCCGTTTCCTGGGCGGACACATTTCCCGCTTCGTGCCCGCGCACCCTATTGCCGGCACGGAGAAGAGCGGCGCAACTGCCGCCTTTCCTGAACTCTTCAGCGGAAAAAACGTGATCCTCACGCCTCAGCCGGAAACAGCCGCGGCAGCCACGCGGCTGGTGCGGCAGGCGTGGGAAGCCTGCGGCGCGCGCGTGGTTCAGCTCGAAGCAGGGGAGCACGACGCCATTCTGGCCGCCGTCAGCCATCTGCCGCACGTGGTCGCATTCGCGCTGGTCAATATGCTGGCGCGTCGCCGCAACCCGGGGCGGCTATTCGGCCTCTCCGCGGGCGGGTTGCGCGATACCGTGCGGATCGCGGGCAGCTCGCCCGAGATGTGGGCGGACATCTGCGTTGCCAATCGCGACGCGCTGCTGGCCGCGCTGGAAGACTACGAGAACGAGCTCGAGGGAATGCGCGCCGCGATCGAGAGCGCGGACGCCGCCGAGCTCAGGCGGATGTTCTCGGCGGCGCGCGGCGCGCGCGAGAAGTGGCTGCTCAAGAGGCGGCCGTAGGCGGCCGCCCGCACCCTACGGAAACCGCCGTGGACCATCTCGATCTTGCGCCCATCCAGCGGGCCCGCGGCACGATCAGGCTGCCCGGCTCGAAAAGCATTTCCAACCGCATCCTGCTGCTCGCCGCGCTTGCATCGGGCGACACGCTCATCCACGACCTGCTGGAATCCGACGACACGCAAGTCATGCTCGAGGCGCTGCGCGCGCTGGGCGTGGACTGGAGCGGCGCGGGCGGCCGGACGGTGCGGGTGCGCGGGGCCGCCGGCGCATTTCCGGTCAAGCGCGCGCAGCTTTTTCTCGGCAACGCCGGCACCGTGTTCAGGCCGCTCACCGCGGTGCTGGCGCTGATGGGCGGCGATTACCGGCTGGAGGGGGTGGCGCGCATGCACGAGCGGCCGATCGGCGACCTGGTAGACACGCTGAACGGCCTCGGTGCCCGCATCGAATACCTCGGTAATCCCGGCTACCCGCCGCTCGCCATACGTCCGGCTGCGATCCGCGCGGGCGGTGCGGTCAGCGTGCGCGGCGACGTGTCCAGCCAGTTTCTGACAGGCCTGCTGATTGCGCTGCCGCTCACCGGCGCCCAAACGGCCGTTACCGTAGAGGGCGAGCTCGTTTCGAAACCCTATGTCGAGATCACGCTGAATACCATGCGCCGGTTCGGCGTCGAGGTCGTGCGAGAAGGCTGGACGACGTTCACCCTACCCGCGGCGGCGCGTTACGCGAGCCCGGGGGAGATTCACATCGAAGGCGACGCGTCTTCGGCCTCGTACTTTCTCGCAGCGGGCGCAATCAGCGGGCTCTCGGGCGGCGGCCCGGTGCGGGTCGAGGGTGTGGGGCGCGAGAGCATACAGGGCGATGTGCGATTTGCCGAAGTCATCGAGCGCATGGGCGCGAAAATCACGATGGGGGAGAACTGGATCGAGGCGGGCGCGGGAGAACAGGCCAAGGCGAGCGGCAGGTTGAAGGCCCTGGACGCCGATTTGAATCACATTCCCGATGCAGCGATGACGGCGGCGGTGGCGGCCTTGTTTGCCGATGGTCCCAGCACGCTGCGTAATATCGGCAGCTGGCGCGTGAAGGAGACCGATCGCATCGCCGCGATGGCGACCGAGTTGCGCAAGCTCGGCGCCCAGGTCGAGGAAGGGCGGGACAGCCTGCGGATCACGCCGCCTCCCCGGCTCAAGGCCGCGACGATAGACACTTACGACGATCACCGCATGGCAATGTGCTTCTCGCTGGCGGCGCTCGGGGGCGTGCCGGTGCGGATCAACGACCCGGGCTGCGTCGCCAAGACCTTTCCCGGGTATTTCGACGCGCTGGCGGGAATCTCGGAGCGTTGACCATGGGGAGCAGCCTGCCGCCCGTCATCGCGATAGACGGGCCATCCGCTTCGGGCAAGGGCACGGTGGCGCAAGGCGTTGCCGGCGAGTTGGGCTTTCACTATCTGAATAGCGGGGCGCTCTACCGGGCCGTGGCCGTGGCCGCAATGAAGGCCGGCGCAGACCTAGAAATAGAATCAATATTGTATGGTATTGCGCTGAATATAAATGATAAGTTGTCTGGAGATTCCCTTGAACTCGATGGCGCGGATGTCACCGACGCCATCCGGACGGAGGAGGTCAGCGCCGTCGCATCCCGCATTGCAGCGCACCCTAAGGTCAGAAACGCGCTGCTCGAGCGCCAGCGGAGGTTCCGGAGGCCTCCCGGCCTGGTGGCAGACGGGCGCGATATGGGCACCGTCGTGTTCCCCGATGCGGCGCTCAAAATCTACCTCACCGCGAGCCCGGACGAGCGGGCGGCACGGCGGCATAAACAGTTGATGGGTAAAGGATTGGATGCTAATATGGCGGCCCTTTTGCAGGATATCCGGGAGCGCGATCAACGAGATAGCGCGCGCGCCGCGGCTCCCCTGAAAAAGAGCGCGGATGCCGTTCTGATCGATACCACGCACAGTTCGGCGGCGGACGCGATAGCGCAGGTGCTGGCGCTCTACAAGCAGGCACCACGGGCGCCGTGAGCCGCACCCCGGCTCACGGCTTGATCAACCAACCCCTGTCGTCAAGACGGGCATCCAACATCCTGAATCTGAATGATGAAAGCACCTACCCAGGCAGCGCCCATGGAAAGCTTCGCCGCGCTGTTTGAAGAAAGCCTCGCCCGCAAGGAAATGCGGGTGGGCGAAGTGATCACCGCCGAGGTGATCCGGGTCGACGATAACTACGTTGTCGTCAATGCCGGCCTGAAATCCGAGAGTTACATCCCGCTCGAGGAATTCCGCAGCGACCGCGGCGAACTCGAAGTCAAGACCGGCGACTTTGTGAAAGTCGCGATCGAATCCCTCGAAGACGGCCACGGGGAGACGCGTCTCTCGCGCGAAAAAGCGAAGCGGCTCGCGGCCTGGCTCGATCTGGAAGAGGCCCTGGAGAAGGGCAACGTGGTGTCCGGCGTCATCAACGGCAAGGTCAAGGGCGGGCTCACCGTCACGGTGAACGGCATCCGCGCCTTCCTCCCCGGCTCGCTGGTGGACATCCGGCCGGTCAAGGACACCACGCCGTACGAAAACAAGGCGATGGATTTCAAGGTCATCAAGCTCGACCGCAAGCGCAACAACGTGGTGGTGTCGCGCCGCGCCGTGCTCGAAGCGACCCAGGGCGCCGAGCGCGATGCGCTGCTCGCCAGCCTGCAGGAAGGCAAGGTGGTTAAGGGCATCGTCAAGAATATCACCGACTACGGCGCGTTCGTGGACCTGGGCGGTATCGACGGCCTGCTCCACATAACCGATCTCGCGTGGCGCCGCGTGAAGCATCCGTCGGAAATCCTCACGGTGGGCGACGAGGTCGAAGCCAAGGTGCTCAAGTTCGATCAGGAGAAGAACCGCGTTTCTCTCGGGATGAAGCAACTGGGCGAGGACCCGTGGGTCGGCCTCTCGCGCCGCTATCCGCCCGGCACGCGGCTGTTCGGCAAGGTCTCCAACCTGACCGACTACGGCGCGTTCGTCGAGATCGAGCCGGGCATAGAAGGCCTGGTGCACGTCTCCGAGATGGACTGGACCAACAAGAACGTCCACCCGTCCAAGGTGGCACAGCTGGGCGACGAGGTCGAGGTCATGGTCCTCGAGATCGACGAGGAGCGGCGCCGCATCTCGCTGGGCATGAAGCAGTGCATGCCCAACCCGTGGGAAGAGTTCGCCATGAACCACAAGAAGGGCGACAAGGTTCACGGGCAGATCAAGTCCATCACCGATTTCGGGATTTTCATCGGGCTGCCCGGCGGCATCGACGGCCTGGTGCACCTGTCCGATCTTTCCTGGAACAAGCCCGGCGAGGAAGCCGTGCGCGATTACAAGAAAGGCCAGGAAGCAGACACCGTGGTGCTTTCGATCGACGTCGAGCGCGAGCGCATCTCGCTCGGCATCAAGCAGATCGAAGGCGACCCCTTCAACAGCTTTATCCAGGCGCATGATAAAAATTCGCTGGTCAACGGGACCGTCAAGTCCATCGACGCCAAGGGCGCCGTCATCCAGCTCGACTCCGACGTCGAGGGCTACCTGAGGGTATCGGAGGTGGCGCGCGATCGCGTGGAGGACATCCGCACGCGGCTGAAGGAGGGCGACAAGGTGGCGGCGATGATCATCAACATCGACCGCAAGAACCGGACGATCAACCTGTCGATCAAGGCCAGGGACGTGGCGGAGGATTCCGAGGCCATGAAGAAACTCTCCGCGGACAAGCAGGCGAGCACCGGCACCACCAACCTCGGCGCGCTGCTCAAGGCCAAGCTGGATACAGCCAATACTCAACAATAAGGAAGCACCATGACCAAATCCGAGTTGATCGCGAAGCTGGCGGTACGCTACCCGCAGCTGGTGGCGAAGGATGCGGAGCTCGCGGTGAAGATGATCTTGGACGCGATGGGGAAGAGCCTGGCGCAGGGGCAGCGTATCGAGATCCGGGGTTTTGGCAGTTTCGGCCTCAACTATCGTCCGCCGCGCACCGGGCGCAATCCGAAATCGGGGGAAAAGGTGCAGGTGCCGGCCAAGTACGTGCCGCACTTCAAGGCGGGGAAGGAATTGCGTGAGCGGGTGGATATCAAGAAATAAGCGTTATCTGGCATCGTTTGTCTGCAAGCGGCATCATCGAAAGATCATGCCGTTTTTTTTCGCATGAGGAATTCGTCGGGACTGGGCCCGACGAATTCCTAACGAAGCTTCGGGAGTGCGATCATTTGTTGCCTTCCGGCACGATAGAAATCGTTTCGAGATACGTATTGAATGTTCATTGGGCGTTATTGAATGGTGTATTCCCTGAGGATTTTTCCGGGCAATGTCCGGCAAAATCCTATCGGAGTCGGCTATGAATTACCTGGTACTGACACTCAAGTTCGCCCTGTTCGTGCTGGTGCTGGCATTCGCGGTCAAGAACACCGACCCGGTGACCGTGCGCTACTACTTCGGGGGCGAGTGGCAGGCGCCGCTCGTATTCGTGCTGCTGGTCGCCTTCTGCGCGGGGATTGCGGCAGGCCTCTTCGCCGGGCTCGCCCAGCTGTTCCGGCAGCGCCGCGAAATCGCCGCGTTGAAACGCGAGCTGCGCCAGATCGCCCAGAGAGACGCCGGGAGCGCGGCGCAGTTGATCCGGGCTGACGGCGCGTGATGGAAATAGAGTACTGGTGGCTGCTCGCGCTGCCGCTGTTCTTCGCGCTCGGCTGGCTTGCCG
>CAYYZZ010000167.1:0-1625 GCA_964476235.1 uncultured Streptomycetaceae bacterium
GACCTTGGCATGCCCTGTACTGCTTCGTGACCCACGTCGAAACCGGGTCGCCCCCAAAATTTGGCTGTTAGCAACTCACTTACAGCCAAATTTTGATCTGTCAAAGCGCATTATCGCATATGTGGGCACGCGTAATGAATTCAAGCGAAATGATGCCACTTTCCAATTGGCGCGTACCTGGGTATTGAATCTTAAAGAATCCGCAGGAGATCCTGCGGATTCTTGAGTATCCAGTCGGCGTTCCAACTCTCCGGCTTGCCGCCGTTGAGATAGCCCCATCCGGCGGCCGCCACTTTCATGCCGGCCGCGTGGCCTGCCTCGACGTCGCGCAGGTCGTCTCCGACGTAGATGCAGGCGCCCGCATCCTCCTGGATTGTCTTGCAGGCGGCAAACACGGGTGCGGGGTGAGGCTTGAAGTGGGGGGTGCTATCCCCGCCGATGATGCAGGCCGGGCGGGACGCCATGGGGAGCCTATCGAGCAGCAGGCGAGCCAGGCGCTCCGCCTTGTTGGTCACGATGCCCCAGCGCAGCCCGTGTGCTTCGATCTCACTCAGCAGCTCGTTGGTGCCGGGAAACAGCCGGGTTTCGCGGCAGATATTTGACTCGTAGAGCAGCAGGAATTCCTCCCGCATCGAGCCGTAGTCCGGGTGCTCGGGCCCGATGCCGAAACCCGCGTTCAACAGGCCGCGCGCGCCCAGCGATGCGACCGGGCGGGTGGCGGAGGCAGGCAGGGGTGGGAGCCCGCGTGCCTCGCGCATGCGGTTGACCGCGTAGCCCAGGTCCGGCGCCGTGTCGGCAAGCGTGCCGTCCAAGTCGAAGAGGACCGCCTTTATCATAAATGCGGGATAAGGGATGGGGGATAAGGGATAGGGGCACCCGCGCGGCGCGTCGACAGCAAATTCTTATCCCTTATCCCGTATCACCTGTCACGACTTTATGGCGTGCAGTATATAATTGACGTCCGCATCGGGGCCCAGCGCATAAATCCTGGAAAGCGGGTTATAGGTCATGCCGGTCATGCCCGCCACGCCCAGGCCGGCTGCACGGCACATCGCGGCCAGCTCGGAGGGCTTGAGGAATTTCGCATAATCGTGCGTGCCCCGCGGCAGCAGCTTCAACACGTACTCTGCGCCGACTATGGCGAGCAGGTACGACTTCAGATTGCGGTTGATGGTGGAAAAGAACACGCGGCCGCCCGGTTTGACGAGTTCGGCGCAGGCCTGCACCATCGCACCGGGGTCGGGCACGTGCTCGACCAGTTCCATGCAAGTGACGACGTCAAAGCTCGCGGGCGCCTCGCGCGCGAGCGCTTCGGAGGCGATCAGCCGGTATTCAACCGGCAACCCCGATTCGAGCAGATGCAGCTGAGCCACCTTCAGCGGCTTCTCCGCGAGGTCGATTCCGGTGACCTTTGCCCCGCGGACAGCCATGCTCTCGGCCAGTATGCCGCCCCCGCAGCCCACGTCGAGCACGCGTTTCCCGAGAAGGCTGGCGATGCCATCGATGAAATCCAGCCGCAACGGGTTGATATCGTGCAGCGGCTTGAATTCGGCGCCAGGATCCCACCAGCGGTGGGCGAGCTGGCTGAACTTCTCGAGCTCGAGCGGATCGACGTTTATCATAAG
>CAYYZZ010000167.1:1725-5939 GCA_964476235.1 uncultured Streptomycetaceae bacterium
AGCCGCGTCAGGCGCCCGTCCTCGACCAGCAGCTCGCCATTGACCCAGACGTGGCTTACGTGCTCGCGCCCGGCCGCATAGACCAGGTGCGACAGCGGGTCGTAGCAGGGCGCCAGCTCCAGCGCGCTGAGATTCACGGCCGTCATGTCCGCAAACTTGCCGGGTGCCAGCGTGCCGACGCGGTCTTCCAGCCCAAGCGCGCGCGCCGCGCGAATCGTCGCCATTTCGAGCACTTCATGCGCGGGCAGCATCGTCGGGTCGCCCGTTGCGCCCTTGGCGATCAGCGCCGCGAGCCGCATTTCCATGAAGAGATCCAGGCGGTTGTTGCTGGCCGCGCCGTCGGTGCCCAATCCCACGTTGACGCCGCTCTTGAGCAGGCGGGACGGCGTCTCGAAGCCGCTGGCGAGCTTCAGGTTCGAGCTGGGGCAATGCGCGATGTGGCAGCCTTTTTCCGCGAGCAGGGCGCCTTCCGGATCCGTGAGATGGACGGCGTGAACGGCGATCAGGTTGGCGTCCACCAGCCCCAGGCGCTGGAGCCGGGCGAGCGGGCGCACGCCATGGCGGGCCAGGCTCTGCTCGATCTCGTCGCGTGTCTCGTGCACGTGAATATGCAGGGGCAAATCCAGCTCGCCCTCGAGCATGGCGATGCGCTCGAAGGTCTTGTCGCTCACCGTGTACGGGGCATGCGGCGCGATGCAGAAGGAAAGCAGGGGGTCGTTCTTCAGGGCGTCCCTCGTCGCCAGGCCTTTGCTCAGATAGTCCTGCGCGTCGGCCGCGTAAGCCGAGGGCATTTCGATCACGATGATGCCGAGGGCCGCCCGCATCTCCGCGGCGAGCGCCGCCTGCGCGGCGGCCTCGGGATAGAAGTACATGTCGTTGAAGCACGTGACGCCGCCCCGCAGCATTTCGGCGCAGGCGAGCAGCGTGCCGTCGCGCACGAATGCCTCGGACACGAGCCGGGATTCCACCGGCCAGATGTGGTTCTGCAGCCAGTCCATGAGGGCGCGATCGTCCGCGAGCCCGCGCATCAGCGTCATTGCCGCATGGGTGTGCAGATTGATGAGCCCCGGGATCAGCGCGTGCCCGGGCAGTTCGGTGCGGGACGCGCCCGGGTAGCGGCTGCGCGCCTGAGAAATGGGAAGCAGCTCGCGGATGCGGCCGCCGCCGATTGCGACGGCGTGATGCTCCAGCACCTTGCGCGGTGCATCGGCCGGGATGACCCAGCGCGCTTCCACCACCTGTTCCACGGCATTGGTCTGGAAGTCGGTCATTGCAGGAAAAAAAAAGCCCTGCCGAAGCAGGGCTTTTTATGGCTAGGTGCCTCGACTTACGGCTTGGCCTTGGGCTTCGGCTTCGCGTCAGGCTTGGCGGCCGGCTTCGGCTTGGCCAGGGACTGGGCGGTGCCCACGATTTCCACGGTCACGCGACGGTTCGGCGCCAGGCACTCGATCAACTGCTTGCGCTTCATCTTGTTGTCGCAGAACTTGGTCACCGGGATCGGCTGCTTGAACGCCTTGCCTTCCCAGAAGATCACTTTCTGGTCGACGCCCGCAGCGACCAGTGCGTCCTTGACCACCACGGCGCGGCGCTCGGACAGCTTCATGTTGTACTTGAGGCTGCCGATACGGTCGGTGTGACCGGTCACGACCACCGCGCCGAAGCGCACCGCGCTGCGGGCCTTGGTCGCCTTTTGCAGGCCACCCAAGAAGGTATCGAGTTCCTTCTTGTTGTCGGCGGTCATTTCCGCCTTGGCGAACGGCATGCCCTGCAACTCGATCTTCTCTTCGATGTTGAGGATTTTGGGCTTGGCCGCCTTCTCTTTCGGCTTGTCTGCCGGCTTCTTGGCTGCCGGCTTCGGCGCAGCCTTCGGCGCTGGCGCCGGCGCTGGCTTCTTCACCAGGTCGGTATCGCACTCGGCGATCGCGCGGGCTGGCGTCCAGTCGCTGGTGCGCACGCAAACGCCCGCGCCGACAGCGCGGACGACGTTACCCGATGTGTCGGTCAGGTAACCTTGATTCTTCATCTGAGCCGACGCGGGCACGGGCAAGAACATGCCGGCGGCGGCGAGGCCAACGAGCGTTATCCGGATTGCTGATTTCATGATTTTTGATCCTCCTGTTTATGCAATGGTAAGGGACCCGCCGGAATGCCGGTTAACCTGTGGAGTCTCCCCGGTGCTACTAATATCACAAACCCCATATGCAAGGCAAATTATGCAGAAATCATAACACGGTTCTGAGGGAAAAGGCATATCTACCTGTTGTAAATAGGGAACGCCCCGCCCCGGGGAGGGGTTTTCACGAAGTGGACTGGGCCTGATCTCCGGGCATCGGATGCTCGGCCCGGGATGCCTGGCGTACCACCGTTGGCGGGCTGCGATCGGGGCCTGGCCAGCCGCCTCTCATGTTATGGACGATACCGGATCTGGCGAGCAAATCTGCTTGTCCCGCAATGAACCGCGGGCGCACGGTGTCCTTGAATAGGCAACCTGTTTCTGAGCCGCGGAGCGCCGGGAAAAGGTCGGTGTGAGGGCGAAGTCGAACTCGTGACGCATGGTAAAATTGCGCCTTTCACGCCGTCCCGAAAAGCCCCTCATTTTCCCCTCCTTTTCCCCGCATTTTCATGGATCAGATCGCCAAAGAAACCCTTCCCGTAAGCCTCGAAGAAGAGATGCGCCGTTCCTATCTCGATTACGCGATGAGCGTGATCGTGGGGCGCGCGCTCCCCGATGTGCGTGACGGCTTGAAGCCGGTGCACCGCCGCATCCTCTTCGCCATGCACGAGGCGAACAACACGTGGAACCGCCCCTACGTCAAGTGCGCCCGCGTGGTGGGGGATGTGCTGGGGAAATACCACCCCCACGGCGATACCGCCACTTACGAAGCACTGGTGCGCATGGCGCAGGACTTCTCCATGCGCTACACCCTGATCGACGGGCAGGGGAACTTCGGCTCGGTGGACGGCGACTCCCCGGCCGCCTATCGCTACACGGAATGCCGCCTCGATCGCATCACTTCCGAAATGCTGGCCGATATCGACATGGAAACCGTCGATTTCGTGCCGAACTACGACGGCAAGGAGCAGGAACCGGTCACGCTGCCGACGCGCATTCCGAACCTGCTGGTGAACGGTTCCTCGGGCATCGCGGTCGGCATGGCGACCAACATCCCGCCGCACAACCTCTCCGAGGTGGTGGATGCGTGCCAGGCGCTGCTCAATGCCCCCGACCTGAGCGTCGATGATCTGATCAAGATCGTGCCCGCCCCCGATTTTCCGACGCGCGGCATCATTTACGGGGTGCAGGGCGTCAAGGAAGGCTACCGCACCGGGCGCGGCCGGATCGTGATGCGCGCGCGCACTCACTTCGAGGAAGCGGAAAAGGGCGGGCGCACTTCCATCGTGGTCGACGAGCTTCCCTACCAGGTCGGGGGCGACCAGCTCCTGAAGCGCATCGGCGAGCTGGTGCACGAGAAGAGGCTCGAGGGCATCGTGGACGTGCGCAACGAATCCGACAAGAAGGGCATGCGCCTCGTGATCGAGTTAAAGCGCGGCGAGAACGCGGAAGTGATCCTCAACAACCTGTGGCAGGAAACGCAGCTCGAGGATACCTTCGGCATGAACATGGTCGCGCTGGTGAACGGCCAGCCGCGGCTGTTGAACCTCAAGCAGTTCCTGGACGCCTTCCTGCGCCACCGCCGCGAGGTGGTGACGCGGCGCACGGTGTTCGAGCTGAGGAAGGCGCGCGAGCGCGGCCACATCCTCGAGGGCCTCGCCGTGGCGCTGTCCAACGTGGACGACGTGATCGCGCTGATCAAGGCCGCGGCCACGCCCGCCGACGCGAAGGTCGGACTGATGGCGCACTTCTGGCGCTCGAAGCTGGTGGAGGAGCTGCTCGCCCGGGGCGAGGGGCCGGTATCCCGCCCCGAGGGGCTGTCCGCCGAATTCGGCCTGCAGGATAAGGGCTACAAGCTGTCCGAGACCCAGGCGCAGCGCATCCTCGAGATGCGGTTGCAGAACCTCACGGCCCTGGAGCAGGACAAGATCACGTCGGAATACAAGGAGACCATGGACAGGATCGTGGACCTGATCGACGTCCTGGCAAAACCCACGCGGGTCACGAAGGTCATCTCGGACGAGCTCGCCGAGGTGAAGGAGCGCTACGGCGACGAGCGCAAGAGCGAGATCGTCACCATGACCCAGGAGCTGTCCACCGA
>CAYYZZ010000168.1:0-5936 GCA_964476235.1 uncultured Streptomycetaceae bacterium
CGTGCTGAGCGCGCGAGAGTCTGGTTCGCACTCTTGACGCCAGTCGGCTAATGGGCGCGTTTATCTGCGTGTATCTGCGGTTTCATGGGCTGCCAGGCTTTCCGGCCAACCCGGCGTCCTTCATGAACTGCACCATGTCGGGCTGGCGCTCGGTGAGGTAGCGGGAGAAAGCCGCCCCGTTCAGGTAGGTGTTCTCCAGCAGGTTCCGCGCGGCGTAATCCTTCCACCCCGCGCTCTGGTGGGCTTTTTCCAGCATGGCTTCGAGCACCGCCGCCGCCTCCTTCGGTATGCCCGCGGGCGCGGCGAAACCGCGCCTCACGCCCGAACGGATGTCGAATCCCTGCTCCCGCAGCGTCGGGATGCCGGGCGCGGCGGCAAGGCGCTGGCCAGAGGGCACGCCGATGACACGCATCTTCTTCGCCTCCACGTGCCCCATGACTTCGCTCAGGTTCTCCGTGGTCGCGTGCACGTGGCCTCCCAGGACCGAGAGAACCGCCTGCGCGCCTTTCATGGAGACGGTCCTGAAGCGGGCGCCGGTGACCTTCTCGATCTGGTACGCGAGGTAATGCGCGGTGCCGCCGATCGAGCCGAACGCGATGACGATCGAATTCGGCTCGCGCTTCGCCGCCTCGACGAAATCGGCCATCGTTGCGTACGGCGAATCCGCGCGCACCGTAAGGGCGTTCAAGTCCAGGCCGAGCGATGCCAGCGGAGTGAACTTGTCGAGCCCGATGTCGAGCCCGCTGCGCAGCGGCGCGGTGAGCAGGACCGTGCTCGGCACCGCCAGCAGGATGTAGGGATCGCCGCGCTTGCCGGCGACGTAGTTGAACGCGATCGTGCCGCCGCCCCCGCCTTTATTGGAGACGACGAGCGGCTGCGGCAGCAACTTCTCCTTCGTGATGATCTCCGCCACCGTCCTCGCGAAGAGGTCGCCGCCGCCGCCCGCCGCGGTGTGGACGACAAGCTCGACCGGCTTGGCGGGGTAAGCCTGCGCCCACGCGCCGGTGACACCCGCGGCCAGGAAAAAAGCGGCGGCAAACAGCACTCGCATGGATGTCATGAGCCGATTGTATCAGCAGCCGGTCGGACATCTCAGTCCGACCGGCTGCTAACGGCAAAACCGCCCAAGGATTTCGAATGAAGCCCAACACACGACACCTATTGGCCTTCGATGGGACGCGCGTTGGCTGGAAATGAGGTTTTCACCGCCTGTTACTTCCGTCTTCGTGCGGGCGGTTTTGCATAAGGAGTTTGTCCGACCTAAGTCCGACAAACTCCTAGTCTATTGCGACTCGACCCTCAAGCCGGTCTCCTTGATCAGCCGCGACCACTTCGCGATCTCCTCGCGCAAATACGCCGCGAATTGCCCGGGGCTCCCGCCGGCAGCCTCGACGCCCAGGTTGGCGAGCCGCTGCCTGACCTCTTCCACCTTGAGCGCGCGGTCGATTTCGGCATTAAGTCCCGCAACAATGGCGCGCGGAGTTCGCGCCGGAGCAAGCACCGCGGACCACTGGATCGTCTCGTAGCCCGGCACGCCGGCTTCCGCGATCGCCGGCACGTCGGGCAGGCTGGCGGCGCGCTTCGCCGAGGTAACGCCGAGCGCCCGCAGCTTGCCCGCTCGCACGTGCGGCAGGATCACGTTGGCGCTGAAGATGGCGAACTGAACTTCGCCGCCGAGGATCGCCGTCACGGCCGGCGCGCTGCCCTTATACGGGACGTGCACCAGGTCCACCCTGGCCAGCGACTTGAGCAGCTCCATGGTGAGCTGGCTGGTGCTGCCGGCGGACGCGAAGTTGAGCGCGCCGGGACGCCCTCTTGCGAGCGCGAGCACGTCGCGCAGCGTCGCCGGCATGGACGGATGCGCCACCAGGATCTGCGGCTGGACCCCGACCTGGATCACCGCTGCGAAATCCCGGCCGGGATCGAACGATGATTTGCCCGACAGGATCGAGACCGTCGCGAAACTGGAATTAGTGAACAGCAGCGTGTAGCCGTCGGGCGCGGCGCCCGCCGCCATCTGGGTGCCCACTATTCCGTTGGCGCCCGGGCGGCTGTCGATGATGACAGGCTGGCCCCAGGCCTCGGCGAGCTTCTGTGTGACCACGCGCGCCTGCGCCTCCAGGCCCCCGCCCGGCGCAAACGGCATGATCATCCGAATCGCTTTAGTGGGATAAGCCTGCGCCAGCGCGCCGGGCGCGCAAACCAGCGCAATGAAGAAAGCGGCGACCCCGATTGCGCCCCGTCGCATGGCAGGTTCTACAACTTCTGATCTACCCAGGCGCGGACGGAGTCGAGCGCGGCGGGCAGCTTCGAGGGGTCGGTTCCACCCGCCTGCGCCATGTCCGCCCGGCCGCCGCCCTTGCCGCCGACCTGCTGGGCGACGAAATTGACCAGCTCGCCGGCCTTGATCCTGCCGGTCGCATCCTGCGTCACGCCGGCGATCAGCGCGACCTTGCCGTCGTTGACCGCCGCCAGCACGATGGCCGCGGTCTTCAGCTTGTCCTTCAGCTTGTCCATCGTCTCGCGCAGCGCCTTGGCGTCCGCCCCGTCGAGCGTCGCCGCAAGTACCATGATCCCTTTCACTTCGATCGCCCGGTCGACCAGTTCGTCTCCCTGGGAAGCGGCAAGCTTCGACTTGAACCGCGCCAGCTCCTTTTCCAGGCCGCGCACGTTCTCCATGATCTGCGCGATCTTCTGCCCCACTTCCTGCGGCGGCGTCTTCAGCGCGGCGGCGGCCTGGTTGAGCATCGATTCCTGGCCCTGGACGTAAGCGAGCGCGCCCTCGCCGGTCGTCGCCTCGATGCGGCGCACGCCGGCGGCGACGCCGCCTTCGGATATCACCTTGAAGAAGCCGATGTCGCCGGTGCGCTTCACGTGCGTGCCGCCGCACAGCTCGCGCGAGGAGCCGATGTCGAGCACGCGGACTTCATCCCCGTACTTGTCGCCGAAGAAGGCCATTGCGCCGGCCTTGATCGCCTCGTCGTGCTTCATGATGCGCGCCGTGGTCGCGGCGTTGGCGAGGATTTCGGCATTGACCGCCGCCTCGACCCGCCGGATTTCTTCTTCGGTCATCGGTGAGTGGTGCGAGAAGTCGAAGCGCGTGCGATCGGCGTCCACCAGCGAGCCCTTCTGCTGAACGTGAATGCCCAGCACTTCGCGCAGCGCCTTGTGCATCAGGTGGGTCGCGGAGTGGTTGCGCATGGTGCGGGCGCGGCGCGCGGCATCAACTCCGGCCATCACCTTGTCCCCTGCCCGCAGCCGGCCGGTCTTCACTGAGCCCTTGTGGCCGAACACCGTGGCCTGGATCTTCTGGGTATCCTCGACCGTGAAGGTGCCGGCCACCCCGGCAATCTCGCCGCTGTCCCCGACCTGGCCGCCTGACTCCGCGTAGAACGGCGTGCGGTCGAGCACCACGATGCCCGCCTCGCCGGCCCCGAGTTCCTGGACCTGCACGCCTTCACCCTTGTAGAGCGCGACGACCTTGCCCTCGAGGGCGAGCGTTTCGTAGCCGTGGAATTCCGTGGCCGCCCCGCTGTACTCGACGCTGGCGCCCATCTGGAACTTGGAGGCGGCGCGCGCCCGCTCGCGCTGCCGCCCCATCGCCGCCTCGAACCCGGCGTAATCCACGCGCACGCCGCGCTCGCGCGCGATATCGGCGGTCAGGTCCACCGGGAAGCCGAAGGTGTCGTAGAGCTGGAACACGGTTTCCCCGTCGAGCATCTTGTCCTCGCGGGTCAGCGCGCCCTCCAGGACTTTCATGCCGTTCTCCAGCGTCTCGGCAAAGCGCTCCTCCTCCTGCAACAGGACCTGGCGCACGCGGTCCTTGGCCTTCGCGAGTTCGGGATAGGCGGCGCCCATGGCGCGCGCGAGGTCGTCCACGATGCCGTGAAAGAAGGGGGTCGTGCGCCCCAGCTTGTAGCCGTGCCGGATCGCGCGGCGGATGATGCGCCGGAGCACGTAGCCGCGGCCCTCGTTCGACGGGATCACGCCGTCCACGATCAGGAAGGAAGTCGCGCGGATGTGGTCCGCGATCACCCGCAGCGACTTGCTGGAAAGATCTTTCGTGCCAGTCTCGCGCGCGGAGGCCTTGATGAGATCCTGGAAGAGGTCGATCTGGTAGTTGTCGTGGACGCCCTGCAGCACTGCGGCGACGCGCTCCAGGCCCATGCCCGTGTCGACGCAAGGCTTGGGCAGCGGCGTCATGACAAACGTCCCGTCCCCGCTTTTTTCCCTTTGATACTGCATGAAGACGAGGTTCCAGATTTCGACGTAGCGGTCGCTGTCGGCGTCCTTCGAGCCGGGCGGGCCGCCGGCGATGCCCGGCCCGTGGTCCCAGAAGATCTCCGTGCACGGCCCGCAGGGGCCGGTATCGGCCATCTGCCAGAAGTTGTCGCTCTGGTACCGGGGCGCACCGGGCTTGTCGCCAATACGCACGCAGCGGTCCTTCGGGACGCCGATCTCCTTCGTCCAGATGTCGTAGGCCTCGTCGTCCTCGTGGTAGACCGTGGTCCACAGCCGGTCCGGCGGCATCTGGTAAACCTTCGTCAGCAGTTCCCACGCGAACCGGATCGCGTCTCGCTTGAAATAGTCGCCGAACGAGAAGTTGCCCAGCATCTCGAAGAACGTGTGGTGGCGCGCGGTATAGCCGACGTTCTCGAGGTCGTTGTGCTTGCCGCCGGCGCGCACGCAGCGCTGGGCGGTGGTCGCGCGCGTATAAGCGCGCTTGTCCTGCCCCAGGAACACGTCCTTGAACTGCACCATGCCGGAGTTGGTGAAGAGCAGCGTCGGGTCGTTCCCGGGGACCAGCGGGCTCGAGGCGACGACCGCGTGGCCCTTGCCGGCGAAATAATCGAGGAATTTGCTGCGGATCTCGCTGCTTTTCATTGATTCTGCGATTGGCGGTTAGCGGTTAGCTTTGGCCAATAGCTAAGAGCTAGAAGCCAACAGCTGGGAATTTAACGTAAACGCTGCGTTTCTTCCACACGCAGCCCGATCGCCGTGCCGCTCATGATCACCGAGCTCGTCACCTTGCCCTTGATCGCCACCTCTTCATTCTCGGCTGGCAGCTTTCCGTACGTGATCACCGTGATCTCGCCGGTCTCGTCCCGCAGGTTGTACCCCTTCATCGCAAGCACCTTCGCCACGCGGGTCACCCTGCCCTGGATCTTCACTTCCTTGCCATCGAAATGAGCCGGCGTCGCGACTATCTCCTTGATCGGCGTGAAGCCGAAGTAGTCGCAGCCCGCCATCGTGATGACGGCAAGCGTCATCACGATGAAGAGTGACCAGTGACCGGTGACCGGTGACCGCTGTCTGAAAACCGCTCCTACCTCATCCCTCATCCCTCAGCCCTCATCCCTGCTTTTGATGATTTTCATGATCACGTCCATATCGAACCCGCGGCCCTGCAGGAAGCGCGCCTGGCGGGCGCGGTCGGCCGGGGTGCGAGGCAGGCGGCCGCCGAACTTCTTGCGCCACACCTCGCGCGCCGCCTCCAGCTCCCCGCCCTTGAGATCCGACATCGCCACCGCGACCGCTTCGCCGGACACACCCTTGGCGAGCAGATCGCGCTCGATGCGCCGCGCGCCAAAGCGGGAGCGGCGCGTATGCACCATCTGCTCCACCACCCGGCGCTCGGACAACCAGCCGCGCCGCTCGAAATCGTCCAGCACGCTCTCCAGCTCGGCGGGGTCCTCTGTATGAACGGAGAGCTTGCGCGCCAGTTCCGCGCGCGTATGCTCCCGCCGCGCCAGCAGCTTCAGCGCCCTGGCGCGGAGGCTTTCCTTCATCCGAAGAGCGTGAATCGTGATTCGTGATTCGTGATTCGACCAATCGTCTCCCTCTTCCCCAATCCGGGGGAGAGGGTCAGGCTGAGGGGGTTCGACTCACGACTCACGACTCACGGTTGTCTAGTGGGCGACCTTCCGCGCCTCCGC
>CAYYZZ010000169.1:0-5868 GCA_964476235.1 uncultured Streptomycetaceae bacterium
GCGGAGGCAAAGCGCAGGCTCGACGCCGAGGGGCCGAATACCCTGCCGGACGCGGGGCAGCGCAGCACGTTTGCCATCGCGCTGGAAGTGATGCGAGAGCCGATGTTCCTGCTGCTCGTTGCCGGGGCGCTGATCTACCTGCTGCTCGGCGACGTGCGGGAAGCCCTGATTCTCGCGGCTTCGATCCTGGTGGTCATAACGATTACAGTGGCGCAGGAGCGCAAATCCGAGCGGGCGCTCGAGGCCCTGCGCGATCTCTCCAGCCCGCGCGCGCTGGTGATCCGCGATGGCGCGCCGCTGCGCGTGGCGGGCGCCGAAGTGGCGCGGGGAGACCTGATTATCCTGTCCGAAGGCGATCGCGTGCCCGCGGACGCGCATCTCGTGGCGGCGAACGACCTGGTACTCGACGAGTCGCTGCTGACCGGCGAATCGCTGCCGGTGGAGAAGCGGGCGGACATGCCGGTCTATTCCGGCACGCTGGCGGTCAAGGGACAGGGGCGGGCGATGGTGACCGCGACCGGGCCACGCACCGAGTTCGGCCGCATCGGCGCTTCCCTCGCCTCGCTCGATATCGAGAAGACCCGGCTGCAAATCGAGACCGCGCGGATCGTCAAGATCGTCGCCGTGTTCGGGCTCGGGCTGTGCCTGCTTCTGGCCGCCTATTACATCGCGACGCGAGGCGACTGGCTGGCGGGCATCCTCGCCGGCATCACGCTCGCCATGGCGATCCTGCCGGAGGAATTCCCGGTGGTGCTGACCGTGTTTCTTGCGCTCGGCGCCTGGCGCATTGCACGGGATGGCGTGCTCACGCGCCGCATGCCCGCCATCGAGACGCTGGGCGCGGCCACGGTGTTGTGCGTGGACAAGACCGGCACGCTGACCGAGAACCGCATGGTGGTGGTCGATACGATCGCCCCCCTAGGCGATGCCGCGCGCGTCATCGAGGCCGCAGCGCTGGCTTGCGAACTCGATCCCTTCGACCCCATGGAACGGGCCATCCTCACTGCCGCCGGCGTGCGGGCCGACACCCTGCGCCGCGCCTGGACGCTCGAACGCGATTACCCGTTCACTCCTGAATTTCTCGCCGTTTGCCATGCCTGGGTCTCGCCCGCGGGCGAGCGGCGCGTCGTCATCAAGGGCGCTCCGGAAACGGTGCTGGCAACATGCCGGGTGGAAGGCGCGGCGCTCCAGGGCGCGATGGAAGAGGTCGAGCGGGCGAGCGGGCGCGGATTGCGGCTGCTTGCCGTTGGAGAGACGTCCTGGGACAGGCCGGAGTGGCCCGGGGACCCCCGCGAGTACCGCTTCACATGGCTCGGATTCGTCGTGTTGGCCGATCCCCTGCGCGCCGGCGTGACGCAGGCGATCGCGCTATGCCGGCGCGCCGGCGTGCGAGTGGTCATGATTACCGGAGACTATCCGGGCACTGCGCTGGCCATCGCGCGCCAGGCGGGCATCGACGCTGGAGGCGGCGTGCTGACCGGCTCGGAGATCGCCGCGATGGATAGCGCCGCGCTCGCGCAGGCGGCGCGGCGCGTCAACATCTTCGCGCGCATCCGCCCCGAGCAGAAGCTGCAGCTCATCACCGCCTACAAGACCGACGGCGAGATTGTCGCGATGACCGGCGACGGCGTGAACGATGCGCCGGCATTGAAGGCCGCGCACATCGGCATCGCCATGGGCCGGCGCGGCACCGACGTCGCGCGCGAGGCCTCCGCGCTGGTGCTGCTCGAGGACGATTTCCAGTCGATCGTGGGCGCGGTCCGCCTGGGCCGGCGCATTTACGAGAACATCCGCAACGCGATGCGCTATCTGCTCGCGGTGCACGTGCCGATCGCCGGCATGTCCTTCCTGCCGCTCGTGTTCGGCTGGCCGGTGTTCCTCTACCCGGTGCACGTGGTGTTTCTGGAGTTCGTGATCGACCCGGCGTGCTCGATCGTGTTCGAGGCCGAGCGAAGCGAGGAGGGCGCAATGAAGCGCCCGCCGCGCGATCCGCGGGAGCCGCTCTTCAGCCTGCGAATGCTGGGCGTGAGCCTGCTGCTCGGCGCTTCCGTGCTGGCGGCCGTGAGTCTCGCGTACTGGTGGGCGGTGGACAGCGGGCTGTCGGGCCGGGAGGCGGGCTCGTTCGGCTTCGCGGCGATCGTCGTCGGCAATCTCGCCATGATCCACGCAACGCGGTCGCGCGACCGCCTGGTCCTCGACACGCTGCGATTTCCGAATCCGGCGCTCTGGTGGATCACGGGCGGGACGCTCGTTGCGCTGGCCGTTTCGATCTACGTTCCGCCGGTTGCCGATCTCTTCCGGTTCGCGCCGCTGTCTCCCGGCTACCTCGCCGTCGCGGCCGCGGCCGGGGTCGCGGGCGTGCTCTGGTATGAAGCTTACAAGTTCCTGCGGCCCCGCGCCGACAGGAAGTAAGGGAATGAATCGGGGGCCGGTTGAACGCCGCCCCGGGCGGCCGGCCGCGGCTCAGCGTTTCGGGTCGAGCACGGCCTTGAGGCCGGGGAGGTCGAGGATGCGCACGTACCTTTGACGCACCGCTATCAGCTTCTGGCCCTGGAAACTGGAGAAAGCGCGGCTCACCGTTTCCAGCTTGAGTCCGAGGTAGCTGCCGATCTCCGCGCGCGTCATGCGCAAATTGAATTCGGTCGGGGAGTAGCCGCGCGCGGCGAAGCGCTGGGACAGGTTCAGGAGAAAAGCGGCCAGCCGTTCCTCCGCCTTCATGCTGCCGAGCAGTAGCATGACGCCGTGATCGCGAACAATCTCCCGGCTCATGACGCGGTGCAGCTGCTGCTGCAGGGAGGGGACTTCGCGGGACAGCTGCTCGAGCAACGGGAACGGCATTTCGCAGATCTCGCTGTCCTCCAGCGCCACGGTGTTGCTCATGTGGAGGCCGCCGCTGATCGCGTCCATCCCGAGCAGGTCTCCCATCATGTGAAAGCCGGCGACCTGCTCGCGGCCGTCCTCATGCAGCACGCAGCTCTTGAGGAAACCCGAGCGGACGGCGTAGAGCGCGGCGAGCGATGCTCCGGCGCGGTAGAGGTGCTCGCCCTTCCGGATGCGTCGGCGCTGGCTGACGAGCCGGTCGATTTTCTCCATTTCCGGCCCCTCGAGCCCCGCCGGCAGGCACAGCTCCCGCAGGCTGCAGGCAGAGCAGGCGGCGCGCAGCCGGGCGATGTCGATGGGGCATCGAGCGGGAGGGGTTCTCACAGGGGAAAGTCTGCCGCGCCCGCGCCCTTCCGGTTTGACCTATATCAAGCCCCGCCCGGGCCGCCGTGCAATACTGGCCCGAACCTTACGGTCAGGCGCGCAGCGCAGCCACCCATGAATTCCCCGACGATCGAGTTCGATGCCGACCTGGTGCGGCGCGTCGACCGCACCGGGCCGCGCTACACCTCCTACCCGACCGCCGACCGCTTCGTCGAAGCGTTCGGCGATGCCAGCTACATGACGTGGGCGGCGCGGCGCAATATCGGCGGCGTCCAGCGCCCGCTCGCGCTCTACGTGCACCTGCCTTTCTGCCGCGATATTTGCTACTACTGCGCTTGCAACAAGATCGTCACGCGCGATGCCGGCAAGGCCGCGCGCTACCTGGATTACCTGGGGCGGGAAATCGAGCTGCAGGCGGCGCTGTTCCGCCACGACCCGGTCGTCGCGCAGATGCACTGGGGCGGGGGCACGCCGACCTACTATGACGCGGGTGAGCTGCGGGCGCTGTTTACGCGGTTGAGGGGACATTTCGATTTCTCCCCACGCGGCGAATACTCGATCGAAGTCGATCCCCGCACCGTAGACGCCCAGGCGATCCAGGCGCTGCGCGACATGGGCTTCAACCGCGTGAGTTTCGGCGTCCAGGATTTTGATCCCAAGGTGCAGGTAGCCATACACCGCCTCCAGAGCGAGGAGCGGACGCTCACCGTGATCGAGGCTGCGCGCCGGGCCGGCTTCGATTCGATCAACGTGGACCTCATCTACGGCCTGCCGCAGCAGACCCTTGCGAGCTTCGAGACAACGCTGGCGCAGGTGATCTCGGCCCGGCCCGGCCGCATCGCCCTCTACAACTACGCGCATCTGCCGCAGCTCTTCAAGTCGCAGCGGCGCATCCGCGAGGAGGACCTGCCGTCGCCGGAAACGAAACTGAAGCTGCTCGGGCTCGCGATCCGGCGATTGACGGCGGCAGGCTATGTTTACATCGGCATGGACCATTTTGCGCTGCCCGAAGATGCGCTGGCCGTGGCTCAGCGCCAGGGCCGGCTGCACCGCAATTTCCAGGGCTATTCCGTGCTGGCGGATGCCGACCTGGTCGGGCTGGGCGTATCCGCGATCGGCGCCATCGGCCCGACCTACAGCCAGAATCACCGCACGCTCGAGGATTATTACGACGCGCTCGACCGCGGCGAGCTTCCGGTCATGCGCGGCATCGAGCTCACCGCCGACGACCTCGTGCGCCGCACCGTCATCCAGGCATTGATGTGCCAGTTCACGCTTTCCAAGGAATCGGTCGAGGTCGCCTACCTCGTGGACTTCGATCGCTACTTCGCGGCCGAGCTGGAAGAGTTGCGCGATTTCGCGGACCTGGGGCTGGTGACCATCGGGGACGGCTGGCTCACGATCACGTCCAATGGGCGGCTGCTGGTGCGCAGCATATGCATGGTGTTCGACCGTTACTTGCGGCACCAGCGCGAAGCGCGCCGCTACTCCCGGGTCATTTGAGAGGGATGAACTATGAAAATGGCTTTCATTGTCCATACCGAGCACTTTACTTCGCGCGTGATGCAACTGCTCGATGCCGCCGGCATCGATTACTACACCCGCTGGGATCAGGCGGTGGGCAAGGGCCACCAGACGGAGCCGCATCTCGGCCGGGGCGGCTATCCCAGCACGAACTGCGTATTGATGATCGCCTTCCAGGAAGAGGCTCCGCTCGCGGCTCTGATCCAGGCGATTACCGGAGCCAACGCGGAAATCAAACGGCCAGCCGACCGGATACGGCTGTTTCAGCTACCGCTTGAACGCATGGTGTAACCGATCGCCGATTTTGGGCGCGCCGCCTACGCCGTCCTGATGGCACTTGAAGCACTGTGCCTTCACGATCTGCTCGCCGCTGCGCTCGACGCGAGGCGATTTCTTGCTGACCGGCTCCACCCAGTTACCGCCGGAACGATTGACCGTACAGGTAATAGCACGCTTGATCTCGAGATCGGTGAGGCCCGGATTGCCGCCATGCGGCATCTGCCGGATGCCCTTTAGCGCGTTTTGCGTGAGCCTGGTGAGGCCCTGTGATGCGCGCTTGTTGCGTCGTCGGTCACGCAGGTGGTCCCGCTGCGGTACGCCTCGTCGATGGACCGGGCGCGGTAACGCGCCGCATCCCAGTACAGGTAAGGCTCTCTTTCGCCCGTCGGACGTCGAGATCGGCGACGGCCACGACGTGGATGCCGGGCGTGCGCCGTGCCTGGGCGAGGAACATCGAGCTGAACTTCCCGGCGCCGATGAGCAACACGCGCAGAGGTTGGTTTTGTTCGGCGCGCTGGCCAAGAAGTCGATGCAGGCTCATCCGGGTTCACAGGTTGGGAACCACGGCGATTTTACCGCACAGCGAAGGCGGGGTTGGCGCATCCACCGGTCCCTGCTAAATCAGCAGGCCAGCAGGTGCGCCGGAGGAGCGGTTAGCGGAAACGCCAGGTGACGCCGGCTGTAACCTGAGTTGTGCGGGCGTTACCGTCCGCCAAACTGCGTATGACGCCGAGCGCGAAGTCGAGATCCTTGCTTGGCGAATAGATGGCGCCGAGTTCGACATAGCCCATGCGCGCCCTAGTGGTCGGGTCCGGGTTAGTGGTCAGACCGGTGTCGAGTGCGAGCTTCCAACTCTCGGCG
>CAYYZZ010000170.1:0-5861 GCA_964476235.1 uncultured Streptomycetaceae bacterium
CGGTGGTGCGGCTGCGCGACCCGCGCCGCTTCGGCCTGGTGCTGTGGCAGGCGGGGGATCCGCTCGCTCACGCCCTGCTGGCGAATATCGGTCCCGAGCCGCTCTCGGCCGGGTTCGACGGCGCATGGCTGCACCGCGTCACTCGTAACCGCGATGCAGCCATAAAACTGGTCCTCATGGACGGACATGTCGTCGCCGGCGTGGGGAACATCTATGCGAACGAGTCACTATTCCGCGCCGGCATATCGCCGCGCACAGCCGCGCGGCGATTAAGCCGCGAGCGTTGTCACGTCCTCGCGGCGAAAATCCGGGAAACCCTCGAACTTGCGATCCATGCCGGTGGCAGCAGCCTGCGCGACTATGTTGGCGCCGACGGCATGGCCGGTGTGTACCAGAGCCAGTTCATGGTCTACGACCGGGCCGGCACGCCGTGTCAGCGCTGCGGCACGGCAATCCGGGAAATCCGGCAGGGACAGCGCTCGACGTTTTACTGCCCCAGATGTCAGCGGAGCTGACATCTGTAAGAAAGCGTGAATCGTGAGTCAAGTAAGCCCTGGGGACTTTCGAATCACGAATCACAATTCACGAATCACGCCTTCTCGGCAGTCAGCTTGAGATACTTCGCGTGGAGCTGCTCTTTCGTCTCCACGAAGTCCGGGTTCAAGGGTATGCAGTCCACCGGGCAGACTTTCACGCACTGCGGATCGGGGTAGTGGCCGATGCACTCGGTGCACTTGTGCGGGTCGATGACGTAGATTTCCGCGCCCTGCGAGATCGCGTCGTTCGGGCACTCCGGCTCGCACACGTCGCAGTTGATGCACTCGTCGGTGATTATCAGCGCCATTGGCCGTTCCCGCGCTCGAGCTACCTCGAAAAACCAAATGAAACCGCAGATGAACGCAGACGAACGGAGATAGATCGAACCCCGAAGGATTCATAAGCGGGGATTCTCATCGGCGTTTATCTGAGCTGATCTGAAGATAACCTTCTTTTCTCATGTGTCTGGAGTCCGTCCCAAGAATCAAAAACAGGATTTGACCACCGATACTCATCGATCGACGCCGATACAAATCATAAACGAACGGTAAATGACCCCGATGTATCTGCGTTTATCGGCGTTCATCAGCGGTTTCCCGGGACTTTGTCACTTGCCGCCGAGTTGCTTGATCTTGTCCTTCAGCCGCCGGGCGACGAGCGGCGGCACGAACTTCCTCACGTCGCCGCCGAGGACCGAGATCTCGCGCACGATGGTCGCGGAAACGAACATGTACTGCTCCCCGGGCGTCAGGAACAAGGTTTCGACATCGGGATACATGCCGCGGTTCATGCCCGCGAGCTGGAATTCATGCTCGAAGTCCGACACCGCGCGCAGCCCCCGGATCACCACCCGCGCCTTCTGCTGCCGGATGAATTTCATCAGCAGGCCGGAGAATCCGACGACCTCGACGTTGGGAAGATCCTTCAGCACCTTGCGCGCCATGTCCACGCGCTCGTCGCGGGTGAAGAACGGCCGCTTGGCGCTCGAGTCGGCCACCGCCACAATCACCGTGTCGAACAGCCGCGCCGCGCGCCGGATCAGGTCCTCGTGGCCGAGCGTGATCGGGTCGAACGTTCCCGGGTAGACCGCCTTGTGGTTCATGGTTTCATCCACTTCAGTAATTGGTAGCTCACCTGCCCGGCCTGGCCCTGCCTCCATACTTCCCATCCCGGCGGCAGATCGGGCGGCGCCGCGCTCTCATGATAGACCAATGCACCCGGCGCGAGGCGGGGCGGCAGCAACCGGGCCAGCCGCGGCCAGCAATCGGACCTGAACGGCGGGTCGAGAAATACGACGTCATAGACGTTCGTGTCGGCGCGCAGGAATTCTAGCGCATCCGCTTTTCTGGACTCCACTGCGGCCGCGTCAAGCCGCTCGCGGTTTGCAACCAGCGCGCGGTAGGCTGTCGCATCGCATTCCACCATGACGACGCGCCGCGCGCCGCGGGATGCCGCCTCGAAGCCCAGGGCCCCGCTGCCGGCAAAGAGATCGAGGCAGGACATACCGGTGAGGTCTTGGCCTAGCCAGTTGAACAGCGTCTCGCGCACCCGGTCCGGCGTGGGACGCAGGTCCTTGCGCGGGGGAAACGAGATCAGCCTGCTGCGCCACGCGCCGCCGACGATCCGCACCCGGTTCCTGATCATGGGGGCGGCGCGGCCGGACGGGTGATCAGCGCCCGCCGGCGCCGGCCGATTGGGCGGGTTCCGGTCCCACCACCACCGTGACCATGCGGTCCGGATGGACGCGGCGCTGGAACGCCCCGCGGATGTCGGAAACGGTGACCCGCTCCACGTTCTTGACGAAATCCTCGAGATAGGTGAGCGGGAGGCGGTAGAACCCGATGAGCGAGAGGTAATCATGGATCTTGCGGTTGCTGTCGATGCGCAGCGGGAAGCCGCCGATGATGTTCTGCTTCGCGGCCACGAGCTCGCGGTCGGTCGGCCCGTCCGCCACGAACTCGCGCAGCGTCTTGCGCACGACCTCGAGCGCCTCGCCCGCCTGGTCGCGTTGCGTCTGCATGCCGATCAGGAACGGGCCCTCGCGCTTCAACGGCGAGAAATAGCTATAGGCCGAATAGGCGAGGCCGCGCTTCTGGCGCACTTCCTCGGTAATGCGCGACACGAAGCCGCCGCCGCCCAGCACGTAGTTGCCGACGAACAGCGGGAAATAATCCGGATCGTCGCGGCGGATGCCGGGAGCGCCGATCAGGATGTGCGCCTGCGTGGCGTGGTGCCCGATTGTGCGCGTCGCCGCGGCAGGCAGATCGGCAACCGGGGGCAGCAGCGGCTCGGCGCCGGAAGCGCCCGGCAGGCCCCGCGTCAACTGCTCCGCGATCGCCTCGGCCTCGGCGCGCGTCACGTCCCCGATGATCGCCACCACCGCATACTGCGCGGCGTAATGGCGTCGGTGGAACCCGGCCAGGTCCTCGCGCGTGATTTTCTCGATCGTTTCCACCTCGCCCGAAGCGCGCAGCGCGTAGGGATGGTCGCGGTAAGCCAGGCGATAGAAGGCACGCGACGCGATCGTCTCGGGCCGGGTGTCGGACTCCTTCAGGGCTCCGGTCAGACGCACTTTTTCGCGTTCCAGCACTGCCTGCGGGAACGTCGGGGCCCGCAGCACGCGCGCGAAAATGTCGAGCGCCTGGCGGCGCTCCCTGGCGCTGGACAGCGTGCGCAGCACAAATCCGGCGCGATCGGTATCGAAGCGCCCCCCATGCTGGGCGCCGACGTCGGCCATGCGCCGCGAGATCTCGTCCTCGTTCATGCCGTCCGCGCCCGCGTCCAGCAAACGGTTGGTCATGGCCGCGAGGCCGGCCGTTTCCGGCCGGTCATACCCGGCGCCGGCGGGGAATTCCACGCTGACATCGAGCATCGGCAGGTCGCGGTTCTCGACGAAATAGACGCGCGCGCCGCCCGGGGTCTGCCAGTGCTGTATCGGCAGTATCGCCCGCGCCGGCAGGGCCGCCAGCGCGAACAACGCGGCGAGCCCGATCAGGATGAGCTTATTGCGCATGCCGCAACCCCGCCGGAGGCGCCGCCGGGCGCTTGCCCGTGACCGGCTGGGGGTCCAGATAAGCGATGGTGAGTGCGTCCTCCTTGAAATATTTGCGCGCGACCTCGCGCACCTGCTCGGGCGTGACTTCCCGCAGCTTCTTCAGCTGCAGGTCCACCGTGCGGTGCGACAGGCCGGTCATTTCCAGGACGCCGATCACGCGTGCCTGGAAGAACATCGAATCGCGCTGGTACACCTCGGCGGCGATCGCCTGCGCTTTCACGCGGTTCAGCTCCTCTTCGGTCACGCCGTCGTCGATGATCCTGCCCATTTCGCGCCTCAGGCCCTGCTCCACGTCGGCGGCGCTTTTGCCCGGGACCGGCGTCGCGCTGAGGTAGAAGAATTCCGGCCCGCGCGCGATGCCGTCATAGCCTGCGCCTGCCGCGCTCGCCAGCCGCTGCTCGCGCACCAGGCTGCGGTTCAGCCGGGCCGACTCATTGCCGCTCAGCACCGCCGCCAGCATTTTCAGCGCGTACGGCTCCCAGTCGCGCTCGGGGTCACGCAGCGCCGGCGCGCGAAACGTCATCATCACGTAAGGCAGCTCCGCGGGCGCCTTGACCGTGACGCGCTTCACGCCCAGCTGGGCCGGCTCATCCTGCGGCTTGCGCGCGGGCAGCGCCCGGGACGGGATCGCGCCGAAATGCTTCTCCGCCAGCGCAAAAACCTGCTGCGGCTCGACGTCGCCCACGATCACCAGCACCACGTTGTTGGGCGTGTACCAGCGCTGGTAGAACTCGCGCGCGTCCTCGACCCGCATGTTTTCGATATCGTTCATCCAGCCGATGATGGGACTGCGATAAGGGTGGGCGGTCAGCGCCGTCGCCATCAGCTGCTCATACACCAGCGAGCGCGGCCGGTCGTCGGTACGCCAGCGCCGTTCCTCCATCACCACCCTGATTTCCTTCGCGAACTCCTCTGGCGAGAGCGTGAGGTTCGCCATGCGGTCGGCTTCCAGCCTCAACGCGAGGTCGAGCTGGGACTTTTGCAGCATGGCGAAATATCCCGTGAAATCGTTACTGGTGAACGCGTTGTCGCGCCCGCCCGCGGCGGCGATGATGCGGGAATACTCTCCCGCCGGCGTGGCGGAGGTGCCCTTGAACATCATGTGCTCGAGGACGTGCGCCACGCCGGTCACGCCGTTGACTTCGTCGATGCTGCCAACGCGGTACCACGCCATCACCACCGCCACCGGCGCGCGCCGGTCGGGCTTCACGATGACATGCAGGCCATTGGCGAGCTTGTGCTCGGCGGTATCGTCCGCCGCCAGGCACGGCGCCGCCGCGAGCGCCAGCGCGCCCAGCACGCTTAGCGCACAAGTCAGATGCTTGATGAATGTCACGGGATTGCGCTTCGGCAAGGGTGGGTTTCAGGCTAGAATTGTATCCAATTTCGCGGGCCGGATATCAAGCTTCAGGCTGCTGTCGCCGGCCACATCACCCGCATCTAGTGCCGTTCCAACTATTTGTGACTAATCCGGTCGGTTCTGCTGGAACCGATTATCGCAGGCAGGCAAGCTATCTATGCTAGGAAAATCAAGTTGGAACGGCACTAGACTGCCCAGCGCGTGCTAAGTTTCCCCAAATTCTCGTCAAACGACAGCGCCGGCTGGTTTTCGCGTCTCAGGGACGGTCTTGCCAAGACCCGTGAGCAGCTGGGCGGCCGCTTCGCCGGGCTGTTCGGCACCTCGCGCCCGCTCGACGAGGCGTTCTACGAGGAGCTGGAAACGGCGCTGATCGCCGCGGACATCGGGGTGACGGCGAGCGCCCATTTGCTCGGCGAGCTGCGGCGCTGCGCCCGGCGCGAAGGCATTGCCGATTCCACCCGGTTGAAGCAGGCGCTGCAGGAGGCGCTGTGCGAGCTGCTCCAGCCGGTTGCCGTCCCGCTCGAGGTGGAATCCCACCGTCCTTTCGTGATCCTGCTCGCCGGCGTCAACGGCAGCGGCAAGACCACCTCGATTGGCAAGCTCGCCCGCTATTTCCAGAGCCGTGGCAAATCCGTGCTGCTCGCCGCCGGCGATACCTTCCGCGCGGCCGCGCGCGAGCAGCTCATCGCCTGGGGCGAGCGCAACAACGTGGCCGTGATCACGCAGCAGTCGGGAGACGCGGCGGCGGTCATCTACGACGCGGTCAACGCGGCGGTCGCTCGCGGCATCGACGTGGTGCTGGCCGACACCGCGGGGCGGTTGCCGACCCAGCTGCACCTCATGGAGGAAATCAAGAAGGTGAAGCGCGTGATCGCCAAGGCGTTGCCGGGCGCGCCGCACGAGGTGCTG
>CAYYZZ010000171.1:0-3687 GCA_964476235.1 uncultured Streptomycetaceae bacterium
CGCTGGCCAACCGCCGCACTTCGCAGTAAAGTTACCCGCCTGATCCGATCGCGCGCGCCGCGCTGCCGTAGTTACCGGCGCCGTTCCAATTCACGACCATTCAAGGGGGCTCACCATGATCTACGAAATCAGGACTTACGATCTCAAGCCGCATTCATTGCCCGAAGTCGAGAAGCGCTTCGGCGAGGCCTACGAGACCCGCAAGAAATTCTCCCAGCTCGCCGCGTTCTGGCACACCGAGATCGGGCCGCTCAACCAGATCATCCACGTCTGGGCGTACAAGGACCTCGAGGAGCGCGCGAAGACCCGCGACACCGCGGTCAAGGAAGGCGCCGGCAAGTGGCCACCCAAGACCGCCGAGTTCATGGTGCGCCAGCGCTCCGAGATCTTCATGCCCTTCGCCTTCTCGCCCGAGATGAAGCCGGGCAAGCAGGGGCCGTTCTTCGAGATGCGCGTCTACACCTACGCTGCCGGCCAGCTGCCGAACCTCACCAAGGCGTGGGCGCTCGCGATCCCCAACCGGCTGAAGCACGGACCCGCCACCGCGATCCTCTACTCCGAGCTCGGCGGCCTCAACCAGTTCGTGCACATCTGGCCCTACAAGACGCTCGACGAGCGCTGGGCAATGCGCAACAAGATGCGCGAGACCGGCGAGTGGCCACCCTCGGTCGTCGCCAAGAAGGCCGGGCTGCCGGAGTACCACCTGGTCCAGCAGGAGAATAAGATACTCATGCCGTCGGCTTTCTCACCGCTACAGTAGCATGCCGACATGAAAGACCGTGTTCTCCGTCAAGTTTGACCGCATGGACGAAACGCACAGGCAACATCCCATCGCGAGTGTGCCAGGCGCATTGGCTGTTGCCGTGTGGTCCGTTTATGTGCTGCTGGCGGCTTTTTTTTACCCTCCTGATATCCCGCTGTCGGTGTGGCCTATTGGCTTCTCCGGCATCCTCGCGTGTTTGGCGGTGGTTTTGAATTTCGCGTACTGGCGTCTCATCGTGATACTGGCGTCATCTGTATATTTATCGTTCTATGCAACGCGAGTCATCCGTATGGTTTCGATGACGGCAGATTTCGACATATCCTCGCTACTGTCAGCTCTCTCCTTCTATTACAGCGCCTCGTGGCAAGTAACAGCCGGAATGCTTCAGGAGCGGGGTGTCGCAGGCGGCTTGACGCACGGCTTTCTCGAATACGCCATGCCTGTCTTGAGCCTGGCTCTGATCGGTCTTGCATTAATGTCCCGGCGCTCCAAGCGCAGTGTTTCGCAAGCTGGCTAAGCCATACCGGAGGCCGCGGCGCGAAAACGCGTGATAAGTGACAGGTGATAAGTGATAGGAGGGTTGCGCCAGCACTGCCTTCGCACCTTGTTCCCTGCCGCTTATCGCGGGTTTTGACCCCTATCACCTATCACCTATCACCTATCACCTATCACGCAGGTAGCCAACAATGTTGCTAGATGAAATGGTAGACCGCGGGCTGCCCGAGGATATCCGCATGATGCGGGACGTGACCCGCAAGTTCGCGAACGAGCACGTGATTCCGTTCACGCGCCAGAACTGGCAGGCGGAATGGAACATGAATCCCAACGAGCGCCTGCCGCGCAAAATCCTCGAAGTCGCCAACGAGATCGGCATCCGCACGCTCGGCGTCCCGGAGGAGTTCGGCGGCACGCCGCTCGACCCCAAGACCGAGACGCAAACCTTTGCCGTGATCTCCGAGGAAATTTCCCGCGGGGATTGCGGGCTGGCGGAGAAGCTGGTGCAGATCTGGAAGGTCTCGGTGCTGCTCCGCAACGTCGCGCCGCGCCACCTGCAGGAAAGATGGTTCCCGGAGGTGGTGAAGGACCCGACTTTCCTGCTGTCGCATTGCCTGACCGAGCCGCGCGGCGCCTCCGACCGCTGGCTGCCCTACGACGTGCCGGAAGCGATGATGCACACCCGCGCCGAACTGAAGGGCGACAAGTGGGTGATCAACGGCCGCAAGCAGTTCATCACCAATGCCTGGGACTCGAAGCTCTACGTGGTGTACGCCACCACCAGGCCGGGCGCCGGCATGACCAAGGGCACGTCTTCCTTCCTCGTGCCGCGCGACACGCCGGGCTTCTCGGTGGCGCGCTGCAACGAAACCCTCGGCGGCCGCTTCATGAACAACGGTGAGATCGTGCTGGAGGATTGCGCGGTGCCGAAGGACCACTGCCTGGTGCAGGATGTGGCGCTGGCGCGGGCCGGCGTCTATTTCCGCCCCGGCAAGATCATCCAGGGCTCGAAGAACCTCGGCGTCGGGGTCAGGGCGTTCGAGGAAACCGCCAAGTACGTGCAGGACTACGTGCAGGGCGGCAAGAAGCTGATCAAGCACCAGGCCACCGCGCTGCGGCTTGCCGACATGGCGACCAAGATTTGCGCCGTACGCGGCCTGCTGCGCGAAGCGTCGCGCGCCGTGGACGAGAATGCGCCCGAAGCCGAGGTGCTGTGCAACATGGTCAAGCTCTACGCATCCGAAGCGGTGCTGGAAGTGTGCAAGAACGCCATGGAGCTGCACGGCGGCAACGGCACCATGCTCGACTTCGGCATCGAGAAGCTCTACCGAGACGCCTCCATGTACCTGCACATGGACGGCACCGTGGACATCACCAAGTTCAAGATCGTGAAGAACCTGTTCCCGGATACCGCGGGCAAGTATGCGGGCAACGACTGAGACTCGTGATGGGTGATGGGTGAAACCCAGGTACAAGTCACAAGGTACAAGGCGCAAGGGATTGTTGGTCTAAAACCTTGAACCTTGTAACTTGATCCTTGATCCTGAACTTATCGTCCCTCATCCCTGAGGCTTGATTCCCGCTTGCTTGACCACCTTCGCCCACTGCGCGATCTCGGATCGGACCGTTTTGCTGAATTGCTCTGACGAATTGCCGACCGGCTCGAGCCCCATTGCGGTGAGCTGCTGGCGCACGTCGGGCGCGTGGATGGCCTTCACGAAATCGGCGTTGAGCTTGGCGACGATGGTCCGGGGCGTGCCGCCCGTCGCGAAAATGCCGTACCAGACCGTCACGTCGTAGCCGGGAACGCCCGCCTCCGCGATCGTTGGAACATCGGGCACCACCGGCGAGCGCTTGGGCGTCGTCACGCCGATCGCGCGCAGGCGGCCGGATTGCACGTGGCTCAACGCCTGGGGCACGCCGCTGAACACCATCTGCACGCGGCCCGCGATCACGTCGGGAATGCTGACGGCGCCCTTGAAGGGAACGTGCACCATCTTTATCCCGGCCAGGAGGTTGAACAGTTCGGCGGCCAGGTGCTGGGCGCTGCCGATGCCGCCGGACGCGTAGTTGAGCTTGCCGGGATTCGCCTTCGCCAGGCCGATCAACTCCTTGACCGATTTGGCCTCGACCCCCGGATACAGCACGAGAATATAGGGCGCCGCGGACGCCTGCGTGATCGGCGCGAAATCCCGGATCGGGTCGTACGGCAGCTTGCTGGCAAGGCCCGGCTGGATCGCGAAGCTCGGGCTGGTGGCGAGCAAGGTATACCCGTCCGGATTCGCCTTGGCCGCCATCTCGAAGGCGAGGAGCCCGCCGGCGCCCGCGCGATTATCGACGACGACCTGCTGGCCCCACGTCTCGGCCAGTTTCTTGGTGATAATCCGGGCTGCGACGTCGGTCCCGCCGCCCGGGCTGAATCCGACCAG
>CAYYZZ010000171.1:3787-5853 GCA_964476235.1 uncultured Streptomycetaceae bacterium
CTGCCGGTTTCGATGATCTGTCCGGTGGGCGTTAGTTTGCCGGTTTCGTGGTTGACCCGGAAGACGACGATAGTGTGAGTGTCCTGGTTCGCCGCGTAGAGATGACTCGCGTCCGGATCCAGGCCGAAGAAGCGCGGCTTCCTGCCCTGGACCGATTCCCAGCCGACCGGATCGAGCATCCCGCTGGCCTGGTTCACCGAGAAAATCGCGATACTTTCGTGCCCGCGGTTCGAGGCGTAAAGAAACTTCCCTGACGGCAGGATGGCGATTTCGGACGCCATGTTGTCGCCGACGTAGCTGGTCGGCGTCGTTGGCACTCGCTGGAAAGGCTTGAGCTCGCCACGCGTAGTGTCCCAGTGATAGACGTTGATGGTCGAGTCCTGCTCGTTGACCACGTAGGCGTACGGCCGGCTGGGGTGAAACGCAATGTGACGGGGTATCGCGCCGTAGCGGGCCTTCACGAACGGCGGGTCGCAAGGCACGAGCTTGCCGCGCTCGGCATCGAACCGGTAGACGAGCACCTTATCCAGTCCCTTATCGGGCACCACGACGAATTGGCCGGTCAGGTCGAACGTGGCCTGGTGGGGGTGCGGCCCCTCCTGCTCGTCCCGGAAAGGCCCCGCTTTGCCCTGTGGAATAACGAGATCGGTATACGGGGCCAGCGAGCCGTCCGGCTGGATCGGGAAAACCGCTATGCCGGGCCCGTTGGAGAGCACGATGTAGCGGTTGCCCGGATCGGGCATCACCGTCGATGAATTGTTGCCGCCGGTCGGCTGCTTGTTCAGCAACTTGAGCTTGCCGGTCTGCGAGTCGATCGCGTAGGCGCCGATTTCCGAGCTGTCACCGTGGGCCGAGTAGAGAAATCGCTGCGTGTGATCCAGGCAAACGTAGTGCGGATTCGAAATCGCATCGCACGCGTCGACGAACGTCCACGCGCCCGTCGCTGTATCGATCCGGAACACGGCGACCCCCTTGCCGCGGGCTTTGCGCTTTTCGGTGGTGAAACTCCCGACATAGGCAAACTTCGGGCGCACGGCGGTCTTGGATTCACTCATCCCTCATCCCTTGCCGGGAACAGCGTGAGTCGTGATTCGTGAATCGATCATTCAAGTTTGTAGTTTTCCGTTTGCAGTTTGCAGTTTGCAGCAACTGCCAACTGACGGCTGCCAACTGCCAACGGGTCCTTACCTCATCCTTCGTCCCTTAGTGTAGCGTCCTCACCGCCGGCGCAACCCGTAGTCCGACGTTGAGCAGCGCCACCCGGTGGCCTCGCATGACCACGCTGCCCCTCAAGCGGTTATCACCGGTGTCGCTGTACTCGAAGTTGTAAGCGCGCTGCAGCGTGAGGCTGCCGTCAGCATCGCGCACCGGCTTCAGGCTGGAGATCGCGACAGTGTCGTCGAGAAACTGCACCCCCTCCGCAACACAAACTTCGCGGGCGGCGCGGACTGCGGCTTCGCGCGCCTTCAGGCTGTCGAGCCAGAGCCAGGCGATTCCTGCGAGGAGGAGGATGCTGAGGACTTCCAGGACCGGCATGAGGATGCGATAGGGATGAGGGATGATTTATGAGGGATGAGGATAATGCTGAATGCCTATCCCGCTGGCACGGATTTGACTGATCTGACCACGCTTACGAAGATGGAAATCAACTCGTTCGCTTCGGCCATCAAAGTTTGAGTTTGAAGGTGTTTGTCTAGATAAACTTCTTGCATTAACTCAAGCCAATAGACCGTTTCATCCAATTCCTGCAGAGCGCCCTCGATCTTGCTTACGAAATCCGCTCTGGACTTGGCACGGCAGGCTTCCCGGTAGTGCGCACCGACCGACGTTCCAGATCCTAGAACCTGCCTTCCTAAAACCTGGGACACCATTGATCTGGGCAATGACGAGCAGAGGCGAATAACCGCCAGCGCGAATTGCCTCGTTCGCCGCCTCATCTCTTGACGCTTGCGTAATTTTTCCTCTTTCGTCGCCATCGGTCAGCCTTTGGCACCCCACCTGTTAAACGCTCAACAGGAGGCGCCGTTGACCTTTCCTCATCCCTCATCCCTCATCCCTCATCCCTC
>CAYYZZ010000172.1:0-5851 GCA_964476235.1 uncultured Streptomycetaceae bacterium
ACGGCGACACGCACTCGCGCTACCGGCTGATCCGCGCCTTCAAGAACCGCTACGGGGCGGTCAACGAGCTGGGCGTGTTCGCCATGGATGAGAAGGGGCTGAAAGGCGTGTCCAATCCCTCCGCGCTGTTCCTGTCCCAGCACGGTTCCGACGTGGCGGGCTCGTGCGTGATGGTGACGCAGGAAGGCACGCGCCCGATGCTGGTCGAGATTCAGGCGCTGGTGGACGAGGCGCACGCGCCCAACCCGCGCCGGCTCTCGGTCGGCCTCGAGCAGAACCGGCTGGCGCTGCTGCTCGCCGTGCTGCACCGGCACGCCGGCATCGCCTGCTTCGATCAGGACGTGTTCATCAACGCCGTCGGCGGGGTGAAGATCACCGAGCCCGCCGCCGACCTCGCGGTGCTGATGGCGGTAGTGTCGTCGCTCAAGAACAAGCCGCTGCCTGCCAAGCTCGTCGTGTTCGGCGAGGTCGGGCTCGCGGGCGAGGTGCGGCCGGTGCAGCGCGGGCAGGAGCGCTTGCGCGAGGCGGCCAAGCTCGGGTTTACCCACGCGCTGATCCCGCATGCCAACCGCCCCAAGCAGCCGGTCTCGGGCATCGAGGTGATGGCGGTGCGGCGCGTCGAGGAGGCCGTGGTGAAGATGCGCGACCTCGTATCCAAGGGCAGTGACTAGTGATTAGTGATTAGTGACCGGTGACCAGTAAACAGAATTTCAAGATTCAATTGTGCTTCGCGATAGTGGCCAACGGTCGCTGGTCACTGGTCACCGGTCACGCCATGCCGGCATGAGCGCGAGCGAATACATATTAGAGACCCGCGGGCTCACCAAGGAGTTCAAGGGCTTCGTCGCGGTGAACGGCGTCAGCCTGAAGGTGCGGCGCGGCAGCATCCACGCGCTGATCGGGCCCAACGGCGCCGGCAAGACCACGTGCTTCAACCTGCTAACGCACTTTCTCGATCCCACGCGCGGCAGCATCTTCTTCAACGGGCGCGAGATCACCGGCTCGAAGCCCTCGAGCATCGCCCGCATGGGCTTGGTGCGCTCGTTCCAGATCTCGGCGGTGTTCCCGCACCTCACCGTGCTCGAGAACGTCCGCATCGCGCTGCAAAGGAAGCGCGGGACATCGTTCGACTTCTGGCGTTCCGAGCGCGTGCTCGATGCGCTCAACGACCGCGCGCGCGAGCTGGTCGACGCCGTGGGGCTGTCCGATTTCGAAAGCGTCGTGGCGGTCGAGCTGCCCTACGGCCGCAAGCGCGCGCTCGAGATCGCCACCACGCTCGCGCTCGATCCGGAGATGCTGCTGCTCGACGAGCCGACGGCGGGCATGACGCCTGCGGACGTCGAGCGCATCTCGGCGCTCATCAAGCGCGTTGCAGCCAATCGCACGGTGCTGATGGTGGAGCACAACCTTTCCGTCGTCTCCAATCTCTCGGACCGCATCACCGTGCTGCAGCGGGGCGAGATCCTCGCCGAGGGCGATTACGCGACCGTTTCGAAGGATCCCAACGTCGTCGAGGCGTACCTGGGGAAGGGGCATTGAGTGATGGGTGATGGGTGATGAGTGATGCGTTGCTTGTCGTTAAAGGCCTGAACGCCTGGTACGGGGAGTCGCACGTTCTGCACGGCGTGGACTTCGAGGTGCGCGCCGGCGAGGTGGTGACGCTGCTCGGGCGCAACGGCGTCGGCAAGACCACGACCCTCAAATCCATCATGGGCATGGTGGGCCGGCGCGAGGGTTCGATCACCTACGAGGGGAAGGAGACGATCGGGTTTCCCTCCAACCGCATCGCACGGCTGGGCATCGCGTTCTGCCCCGAGGAGCGCGGCATTTTCGCGAGCCTGAACGTGCAGGAGAACCTGCTGCTGCCTCCCAGGGTGCGCGAAGGCGGCTTCAGCCTGCAGCAGGTCTACGAGATCTTTCCCAACCTGCAGGAGCGCCTTGCGAGCCAGGGCACCAAGCTCTCCGGCGGCGAGCAGCAGATGCTCGCGATCGGGCGCATCCTGCGCACCGGGGCGCGGCTGCTGCTGCTCGACGAGCCGACCGAGGGCCTCGCGCCGGTGATCGTGCAGCAGATCGGGCGCACCATCGCCCGCCTCAAGCAGGAAGGGTTTACCATCCTGCTCGTGGAGCAGAATTTCCGCTTCGCCCAGGCCGTGGCCGACCGCCATTACGTGATGGAGGGCGGCCGGGTCGTGGACATGATCCCCAACGTCCAGCTGGAAGCGAACATGACCAAGATTCACGACTACCTCGGCGTTTGAGGTTTTCCCTGCAACCCGCAATAGGAGACATACCATGTTATTCAAACGCAGTTTAGGCATCGCAGCAGTGCTCGCGCTCGCCGTTGGGGGAGCGCACGCCCAGATTTCCGACGGCGTGATCAAAATCGGGGTGATGAACGACCAGTCCGGCACCTACGCCGACCTGGCGGGGCCGGGCTCCGTCGTGGCCGCGCGCATGGCGGTGGAGGACTTCGGCGCCGCCAAGAAGGGATTGAAGGTCGAGATCCTGGTCGCCGACCATCAAAACAAGCCCGAGGTCGGGTCGAGCATCGCGCGCCAGTGGTACGACGTGGACAAGGTGGATGCGATCGTCGACGTGCCGACCTCCTCGGTCGTGCTGGCGGTCAACCAGGTGACGCGCGAGAAGAACAAGGTGCTGATCGTCTCCACCGGCGCCACGGTGGACCTGACGGGGAAGGCATGCACGCCGAACTCGGTCCACTGGACCTACGACACCTGGTCGCTGGCCAACGGTACGGGAACCGCGGTGGTCAAGGGCGGTGGCGATACCTGGTTTTTCCTGACTGCCGACTATGCGTTCGGCCACTCGCTCGAGCAGCAAACCGAGGCGGTTGTGCAGAAGCTCGGCGGCAAGGTGAACGGGAAAGTGCGCCATCCGTTCCCGTCGGCCGACATGTCCTCGTTCCTGCTGCAGGCGCAGACGTCGAAGGCCAAGATTATCGGGCTCGCGAATGCCGGCGCCGATACTATCAACGCCATCAAGCAGGGGGCGGAGTTCGGCATCGTGAAGGGCGGCCAGCAGTTCGCCGGCCTGCTCGTGTTCCTGACCGACGTGCATTCGCTCGGGTTGAACATCGCGCAGGGGCTGCTGCTCACCGAGTCGTTCTACTGGGACCTGAACGACCAGACGCGCGGTTTCTCCAGGCGCTTCGCTAAGCTCCACAAGGGCGCGATGCCGACCATGGGACAGGCGGGCGTCTATTCAGCCGTGCTGCATTATCTGAAGGCGGTCGAGGCGCTGAAGTCGGACGAGGGCGACAAGGTCGTCGCCAAGATGAAGGAGCTGCCGACCGACGACCCGGTCTTCGGCAAGGGCCGCGTGCGCCAGGACGGCCGCAAGATCCACAACATGTACCTGTTCGAGGTGAAGAAGCCCGGCGAATCGAAGGGCGCGTGGGACTACTACAAGCTGCGCGCGACGATCCCCGCCGAGCAGGCGTTCCGTCCGGAGAAGGAAGGCGGCTGCCCGCTCGTTAAGTAAGGCGGAAGGATGACAAGTTTGCAGTTTGCAGCGGGCAGTTTGCAGTTACTGCCGACTGATAACTGCCAACTGCCAACTCTCGCGTCCGTCGCCCGTCAGTCATCACTCATCACTGATCGAGCGTGAGCGAGATCTTCGGCGTCCCCACCCAGGCGCTGTTCGGCCAGCTGCTGATCGGGCTGATCAACGGCTCGTTCTACGCGCTGCTGTCGCTCGGCCTCGCGGTCATTTTCGGGCTGCTCAACATCATCAATTTCGCGCACGGCGCCCAGTACATGATGGGCGCCTTCTGCGCGTGGTTCCTGCTCAATAAGCTGGGCCTCGATTACTGGTGGGCGCTCTTCATCGCGCCCGTCGTCGTGGGCGCGACCGGGATGGTGATCGAGCGGCTGATGCTCTCGCGTCTCTACCAGCTCGACCACCTCTACGGGCTGCTGCTCACCTTCGGGCTGGCGCTGATCATCCAGGGGTTGTTCCGGCACGAGTTCGGCTCCACGGGCTTGCCGTACGCCATTCCCAAGGCTCTGGAAGGCGGTCAGAACCTGGGCTTCATGTTCCTGCCGAACTACCGCGCCTGGGTGATCGTCGCCTCGATCACGATCTGCCTCGGAACGTGGTTCATGATCGAGAAGACCAAGCTCGGATCGTACCTGCGCGCGGCGACCGAGAACGCGGCGCTCACGCAGGCGTTCGGCATCAACGTGCCGCGGATGGTGACGCTGACGTATGGTTTCGGCGTCGGGCTTGCCGCGCTCGCCGGGGTGATGGCGGCGCCGATCTACAGCGTGAACCCGCTGATGGGAGAGCACCTCATCATCGTCGTGTTCGCGGTGGTGGTGATCGGCGGCATGGGCTCGATCATGGGCTCGATCATCACCGGCTTCGTGCTGGGGCTGGTCGAGGGCTTCACCAAGGTGTTCTACCCCGAGGCCTCGAACACGGTCATCTTCGTCATCATGGCGATCGTGCTCATGATCAGGCCGGCCGGCCTGTTCGGGACGCAGAGATAGGGCGAGCGATGGAAGCGGCCACTGGACAGCGCACGACGGGTTGGTGGTGGAGCCGCGTTCCCGGGCAGCAGCGCATCGCTTTCCTCGCGATGCTGTCGTTCTTCCTGGTCGCGCCAGCCGTGATCTACCCGGTGTTCCTGATGAAGGTGATGTGCTTCGCGCTGTTCGCCAGCGCTTTCAACCTGCTGCTTGGCTACGTCGGGCTGCTGTCCTTCGGCCACGCCATGTTCCTCGGCATGGCGGGTTACACCGCGGCGCACGCCGCCAAGGTCTGGGGTCTGACGCCGGAGCTTGCCATCCTCGCGGGCGCCGCCGTTTCCTGCGCGCTCGGCTTCCTGTCCGGGCTGATCGCCATCCGGCGGCAGGGCATTTATTTCGCGATGATCACGCTGGCGCTGGCGCAGATGGTCTATTTTTTCTGCGTGCAGGCGCCGTTCACCCACGGCGAGGACGGCATACAGGCGGTGCCGCGCGGCAGGCTGTTCGGGCTCATCGACCTCTCCGACGTGAGGGCGATGTACGCGACGGTGCTCGTGATCTTCGTCTCGGGTTTTCTCTTGATCTTCCGCATCATTCATTCGCCGTTCGGCCAGGTGCTGAAGGCGATTCGCGAGAACGAGGCGCGCGCGATCTCGCTCGGCTACGACACCGACCGCTACAAGCTGCTCGCCTACCTGTTGTCGGCAGCGCTGTCCGGGCTCGCCGGCGCCACCAACGCGATCGTGTTCCAGCTCGCGGCGCTCAATGCGGTGCACTGGACCATGTCGGGCGAGGTCGTGCTGATGACGCTGGTCGGGGGGCTCGGCACGGTGTTCGGGCCGGTCGTGGGCGCGCTGGTGGTGCTCGCCATGGAGAACTACCTTGCACAGCTGGGCGCATGGGTCACGATCGCGCAGGGCGTGATCTTCGTCGTCTGCGTGCTGACGTTCCGGCGCGGGATCGTCGGCGAGCTGGGGCGCTTCCTGAAGAAATCGTTATAGGCTCTATGCGCCCACACTGTGGTCCGCCGTTTATCGGACCGCCGTCATGCGGTAAAATGGCGGCCCTTTCGTGTAAAAATCCACAGGCAATCCAGGAGCATTCATGAAGGTTCTGGTAACCGTTAAGCGCGTGATCGACCCCTACGTCAAGGCGCGCGTGAAAGCAGACGGCAGCGGCGTCGAGACCGCCAACGTCAAGATGACGATCAACCCCTTCTGCGAGATCGCGGTCGAGCAGGCGGTGCGCATGAAGGAAGCCGGTGTCGTGACCGAGATCGTGGCGGTCTCGATCGGCACGCAGAAGAGCCAGGAGACGCTGCGCACCGCGATGGCCATGGGCGCGGACCGCGGCATCCT
>CAYYZZ010000173.1:0-5787 GCA_964476235.1 uncultured Streptomycetaceae bacterium
GTAATGCTGGATACGGACTTGGCGGAGCTCTATGACGTCGGGGCCAAAGCCCTGAACCAGGCTGTAAAGAGGAATCGGGGACGCTTCCCCGGCGATTTCATGTTTCAGTTGACTTGGGAGGAGGCTGAAAATCCAAGGTCACAAATTGTGACCTTGAAGCCAGGCGAGAACATCAAGTACCGGCCCTATGCCTTCACGGAGCAGGGCGTCGCCATGCTCTCCAGCGTGCTGCGCAGCGAGCGGGCGGTTCGGGTCAATATCGAAATCATGCGGGCTTTCGTGCAGCTACGGCAGTTGCTGTCCTCTCACGCCGACCTGGCCCGCAAGCTGGCCGCACTGGAGAAGAGGTATGACGCGCAGTTCAAAGTCGTGTTCGACGCCATCCGCGAGCTTATGGCGCCGCCCGAGCCGCCCAAGAAGAGGCCGATCGGGTTTACGTCCGGCGACTGACTACCAAGGATGAAGGCTGGCCCGTAAGCCGTCAGTCGTTACCGGGGTTCGGGTCCTTCCGCCTTTCGACTTTCGCCTTCCGCCTTCAGGAAGCCCCTCATTCTTGACCCTTTCGCCTTCCGCCTTTCGCCTTGGGGCTTCGCCCCTCATCCCTCATCCCCCGGTAAACCGGACGCCCGGTATTCACGTTGATACTTATTTGAGGCGCCAATCTGGCACCTCAAGATGGGGTGGCCGCCGATAACGGCCGTGCGCGTTCACTGAAAACGGGACTATAAGTCATTGACTTACGTAAGTCATTGGCGTATCCTCCGCCATGGTATTCGTAGAGACGACGCTATTCAGCAAGCTGCTGACCGGATACCTCGACGATGACGAGTATCGAGGCCTGCAAAGTTATCTCATCGAGCGGCCGGATGCGGGCGCCGTCATTCAGAGATCGGGCGGGGTCCGCAAGGTCCGGTGGGCTGCCCGCGGCAAGGGCAAATCGGGCGGCGCGCGCGTCATCTACTACTGGGTCAAGGCAGACCAGCAGATTTTCCTGCTCACCCTCTACGGGAAGGGTGAGAAAGAGAATCTGAGCGCGGCCGAACTCAAGCGGATCGTGAAACTGGTAGAGGAACTGAAATGATCAAACGCAACATTGGCAAAGAGATCATCCGGGGGCTGGAAGAGATCAAGGCATGGAAGCGCGGCGAACTGAAGCTGCGGTCTCATGCGGTCGAGATGCCCAAGGCGGCGGACGTGCCCGCGATCCGGAAGGAGCTCGGATTGTCCCAGCCGGAATTCGCCGGTTTCATGGGCGTCAGCCTCGGGACGCTGAGAAACTGGGAACAGGCGCGGCGCGAGCCGCACGGCCCGGCGCGCGCCTTGCTCCTGGTGGCGTCAAGGCAACCCGCCGCTGTTCGCGCAGCTTTCGAGGCCGCCAAGCCGGTTTCGCACATGAGGGCGCCGAAAAAACGAGCCGCGTGATTCGGCGACCTTTGCCCGCTTCAGAAAGTCGAATTCGTCACTCATCACCGGGTTGAGGGGGCTGGCTCGACAGCCATACTTTAATATGGCTTACCGGGCAATTCTCTGATAACATTCCCCAATGGCCGAAGCCCGTTTCGACTGGGATCCGGAGAAAGACCGGGAAAACCAGTCGAAACATGAGGTTTCGTTTTTCGAGGCGCAGTTCGCCTTCGCCGATCCGCGGCGCGTGATCGCCGAGGATTTGTCGCACAGCTCGAGCGAGAAGCGGTACTACTGTTTCGGCGAGGTCGGGGGCGGCGTCCTGACCGTGCGCTTTACTTACCGGGAAGGCGTCATCCGGATCTTTGGCGCCGGCTATTGGCGAAAAGGCAAACGGGTCTATGAGCGCGAAAATCAGATACACCGATGAGCCTCTGGGAAAGCTGAGGGTCGTTCCTGACATTCTGCCCGGGCCGGAGGAGCTTGCGTTCCGCGAGGAGGGAGTCAAGGTTACGATCGCGCTCTCCAAGCGTAGCGTCGAATTCTTCAAGCGCGAAGCCGAGAAACACGGCACGCAGTACCAGCGGATGATCCGCCGGCTGCTCGACACCTACGCACGGCATCATTCACGGTTGCCGGACGAACGTCCAAGGCGGGCAGCACGCAAGCGCGTCGCGGCTTGATCCGTCATTCATCACTTCGTCACTGCATTACCGGGTTTAAGGCACTTTCGACTTTCGACTTCAGATGTGCCGCCAAGACGCCAGCAAAAACAACAAGTAACCGCGGATCTTCTCAGCGCTTAACTGCTGCCAACTGCCAACTGACGGCTGCCAACTGCAAACTTTAGACGCCAGTCACCCATCACCCATCACCGGGGTCAGGCGCGTGCTCGGCGTCGCTAAGAGCGCCTAACAAATAGGCGGTGCCGCCGTTCATGGTTCGACAGGCTCACCACGAACGGCTATCAAAATGACCGTTCGCCCTGAGCCCTTTGGCAGCGCTCAGGACAGGCTTGTCGAAGGGTGAAGCGTCATTTTGTTAGGCGCTCTAAGGGGCCCCAAGATCAAAAACCGTGTCCGGTTGACGGAGGGGAAGGGCGGTTCTAAACTGAGATGGTTCCATAATGGTTCCAAGGAGTAGCCCATGCTCAATCTGACGCTCAAGAACATCCCCAAGGACCTCCACGCCATGCTCAAGGAAAGTGCGGAGAAAAACCGCCGCAGCCTGAACAGCGAGATTCTGATGCGGCTGGAAAGCGATTTCGCCGCGCCGACCATCGATCCCGAAGCGCAAGCGAGAGAGCTGAAGGCTTTCGCGGCGCGGCTGCCGCGGGTCGAGCACGCCCGGGTCGGCCGCTACAAGCGGCAGGGCCGGGCGTGATCGTCGTCGACAGCAACGTCATCGCCTACTGCTGGGTGAATGGCCCGCTCACCGCGCTCGCGCAGCGCGTGCGAACCATGGACCCGGACTGGCACGTCCCCATCCTGTGGCGCTCGGAAATGCGCAGTATCCTGACGGGCTACCTGCGCGACGGCAGCCTGACGGCGCCGCACATCGTCCGCATCATGGAAGCGGCCGAAGGCGCGCTCGCGGGCAGGGAGCACCTGGTGCCGAGCGCCTCGGTGTTCGAGATCGCGGGCAAGTCGCGCCTGTCCGCGTACGACTGCGAGTTTGTGGCGCTGGCGGCCGTGCTTGCGGTTCCGCTGGTGACCGCGGACAAGGCTGTGCTCAAGGCATTTCCAGATCGGGCGCTGACGATGGAGACGTTCACGCGGACATGAGCGATGTAGGCTCAACGCGGCTCCGCGACGACCTCCGGCCCGGTCTGCGCTGCTCGGCGTCGCTTAGGGGCCCCAAGATCAAAATCCGTCCCGGCGCTCGCGCCGGGTAGCACCGTTTCCCTTCCGCCTTTCGCCTTTCGACTTTCGACTTTTCTTCAGGGGCCCCAAGATCAAAGGCCGTCACTCGTCTCTCGTCACTCGTCACTGGTTTTGAGGCACTTTCGACTTTCGACTTCCGACTTTCGCCTTCAGGCGCAGCCGTCCTCATCACCCATCACCGGGGTCAGGCGCGTGCTCGGCGGCGCTTAGGCGCCCCAAGTTTCTTCCCTCCTCGCCGTTACTAAATACACATATATAACAAGACAATACTCGACGGGCTCATACAGGAGCATCACAATTCCTCGGTATTTGTGGTTAAATACCGAGAGTTTGTGACAAACCCGCTATGAAAACAGTCGAAAGCCGCATCGTTTCTCTGGCCCGCAAGCTGGGGGTCGTCCGTCCCCGCGATCTGCGGGACCGCAATATTCCGCGCGAGTATGCGCAGCGGCTGCTGGCGCGCGGCTCGCTCACGCGGGTCGGCCGGGGGCTGTACACGCTGCCGGATGCCGGCATATCCGCGAATCGAAGCCTTGCTGAAGTGGCCAAGGCAGTGCCGAAGGGGGTGGTATGCCTGCTTTCCGCGCTGCGCTTTCACGGCCTGACGACGCAGAATCCACGTGAAGTGTGGCTAGCTGTTGAGAGCAAGGCGTGGAGACCGCGCCGCACTCCGTTTCCGGTTCGGCTGGTCCATCTCTCCGGCCGCGCCCTCAGCTCAGGCATCAAGGTCCATCGCGTAGACGGCGTTGCGGTTCGCGTTTACTCCCCCGCGAAAACGGTTGCCGATTGCTTCAAGTTCCGGAACAAAGTCGGTTTCGATGTCGCGGTCGAGGCCCTGCGCGATTATCTTGCCCGCAACCGCGGCGGGGCGGACGAGCTGTGGCGCTTTGCGCGTATTTGCAGGGTCACGCGCGTCATTCAGCCGTACCTGGAGGCCGTGCTGTGAGTGAAAAAGGAACCAGAAATCCCGCGGCCTCGATCCAGCAGCGGCTGCTCAACCGCGCGCGCGAGACAGGGGAGGATTTCCAGGTCACGCTGAATAATTATCTGCTCGAGCGCTTTCTCTATCGTCTGGGTCAATCGCCGGCTCGATCGCGCTTCGTCCTCAAGGGGGCGTTGCTCTTCCGGCTGTGGGCCGATACACCTTACCGGGCAACGCTCGACCTGGATTTGCAGTGGCGCGGCGGGGGAAACCGCGATGCGATTGCCGGGGACATCCGCTTGGTCTGCGCGACGCCCGCTCCGGACGACGCAGTCGAATTTGATACGAGCGATCTGACAGTGAACGATATTCGCGCCGAAGATGAGTATGCGGGGCTGCGGGTTCGATTCCACGGCCTGCTGGGGAAAACGCGGACACGACTGCAGATTGACATAGGTGTTGCCGATGCGACCTGGCCCGAACCGGAAGAAACCACTTACCCGGCGTTGCTGGACCTGCCGGCGCCCAGGGTGCTCGCCTACCGTCCTGATACTGTTGTTGCAGAGAAGCTGGAGGCGCTCGTCGTACTGGGGCTGACGAGCAGCCGTACCAAGGACTACTTCGACCTTCATTACCTCGCAATGAATTTTCCCTTTGTGGGCGCTGTCCTGGCGCGGGCAATCGGGGCAACTTTTGAGCGACGGAAAACACCTTTCCCGGTCTCGACCCCGGAAGGACTGACCGATGCCTACTGGGACCACCAGGGCCGCGATGCACACCTTCGCGCCTTTGCCCGTCGCACCCGGGTGCGCGTTGACATGCAGGCCGCACGCTCGTTGCTGCCGCTTCTGCGCGAGTTTCTCTTGCCGCCTCTAGCTGCGGCGCGCAGGGCGCAACCCTTCAACCAGCATTGGGCGCCTGGAGGGCCGTGGAAAAAGTAGGACTTCCGTGACGGCCACCTATCACCGGTTTTCAGGCCCTCTTCCCTTTCGACTTTCGCCTTTCGACTTTCGACTTTCGCCTTCAGGCGGGCCCGTCAGTCGCCGGAAACAAACCCGATACGGCGTTTGGGTTTCGGCTCGGGCGGCGACATCAATTGCCGGATGGCGTCGAGTATGTTCGCGATAACCCGGTCGTGGGTGTCGAGCTTCCGCTCGATCCGTGCTTCGAGTTCGTCTAGCCGTTTGGCGAGTTCACGATTGGCAGTTAGTACCCCGCGCAGCTGGACGAAGGCCCTCACGACGTAGGCCGACACTTCCACCGCGCGACGCGTGCTCAGGATAGTGGCGGCCTGGATGGCGCCGTGCTCTGTAAAGGCGTACGGCAGCTTCCGGCGTCCGCCCCATCTTGATGTCGCAAATTGCGACATCAAGTTTTCAAGCTCCTCGCGGGTCAGGCGAAAGATAAAATCGGCCGGAAAGCGCCGGCGATTACGGCGGACCTGCTCGTTCAGCCTGCACGTCTCGACGCCGTAGAGCGCCGCAAGATCGGCATGCAGCAGAACTTAGAACCTATAACATCAGGAAACGCGCGATGCGCTGGCACGATTTTGGCTCAGGGCGCGAAGCAAGGCCCGCC
>CAYYZZ010000174.1:0-5787 GCA_964476235.1 uncultured Streptomycetaceae bacterium
CGTTGACGGCAGCGATGATGGCGTCCACTAGATTGCCGAGATAGATCAGGCTGCGCCGGTTGTGGACGGAGGCGAGCGGCAGCGGCATACCGCGCGCCACCGCGCGCATCAGCGCCAGAAAGTTGCCGCGTGCGCCCGGGCCGTACACGATAGGCGGGCGTAAGACCACGAGCTCGAGCCCGGTTTCAGACGCGATTTCCTTCAGGCGCTGCTCCGCTTCCCATTTGGATATAGCGTATGGCTCCTGCGGTTCGGGCTGGTCATTTTCGGTGAACCCATCGGCGTGACTTGTCTCGCCGTTTACTTTCAGCGTGCTCATGTACACGAAGCGGCGCACGCCACGTGCGGCGGCGGCGCGCGCCAGCCGCGCGCTGCCTTCGACATTTATCGAGCGGAAATGCTCGAGCTGCTGTTGCTCGTTCGCTCCAGGCAGCCCAGCCGGAGAAACCAGGTGGATGACACCGGCGTTGCCGTCGAGCGCGTTGCCCCAGTCCGTGCCACCCGAAAGATCCGGCACTGTTACGCGTTCGATCATTGCGGGCAGCGCGCCGGCGCGCCCTGGGTCGCGCACCACGGCTTTGACGCGATAACCGAGTTGCAGCAGGCGAGTGCAAACAACGGGACCGATGAAGCCGGTGGCGCCGGTGACGAGTATGTGGCCCTGTTCGCTCATTCACGAATGGTACTGGATGACGGGTAATTGAGTGCGGGCAGCCTCGGCTCTGTGAATCACCTAGTCACTTAATCACCAAATCACCTGGTGTGCCGCTCTATTGCGGCGCGCTGTGTGATAAAATAACAAATCCATAACTTTCAACAAGTTAAACACTATTCGCTGCTCTGGCATTTTGGCGCCTTGGCGGTTCAAATTGCTGCCGCATGAAACGTTTATTGGTCACGGGACTCGATGGATTCGTCGGTCAGCACGTCAAGCAAGCGGTGGAGAACTCGCGCGACAAACGCTTTCGACTGGTCGTGCCAGGCGGAGCGATAGAGCTCACGGACCCGAAGACGATAGAAAAGGCAGTCAAGGACACCAAACCCGACTGCGTGCTGCACCTTGCGGCGCAGAGTTTCATCCCGGCGTCCGTGAAAGATCCGCGGGCGACCTACGAGGTGAACTTCTTCGGAACGCTCAACCTGCTGCAGGCACTCAAGACGTCCGGTTTTCGGGGTCGCGTGCTCTATGTCGGCAGCGCCGACGTGTATGGAGCGGTCAGAGATGACGAATTGCCGATCATGGAATCGCAGCCACTGCGGCCCCGCACGCCGTACGGGGTAAGCAAAGCGGCGGCGGAGCTGCTCTGCTACCAATGGACACAGGACCAGGGATTCGACATCGTGATGACCCGACCATTCAACCACATCGGTCCCGGACAGGCGGAGCATTTCGTCGTGCCTGACTTCGCGAAGCAGGTCACGGAAATCAGGCTCGGTCAGCGCGAGCCGGTGATCAAGGTCGGCGCCATTGATGTCACGCGCGACTTCACCGACGTGCGCGACGTGGTGCAGGCCTATCTCTCGCTGATCGAAAGGGGCGTGACCGGCGAGGCATACAACGTCTGCTCGGGCCGGGAGTACAGCATCCGCGAAGTGCTCGACGAGTTGATCCGGCTAGCGGGAATTAAATGCAAGGTAGTCGAGGACCAGGCCCGGTTGCGAGCGGTCGAACGCAAGCGCAACCGCGGATCCTTCGACAAGCTGGAGAAGTGCACCGGCTGGAAGCCGCGCATTGCGCTGACCGATTCGCTGCGCGATGTGCTAGCTTACTGGGACAAGAAACTGGTGACTGAGTGATTAGGTGATTAAGTGACTGACCGGCGACGGCGGACTTCTTAATTACCCAATCACTTAATTACTTAATCACCGCTTTAAAGGCATGGCTAAGAACGCACTGATTACCGGCATCACGGGGCAGGATGGCGCCTACCTCGCGCAGTTGCTGCTGTCCAAAGGCTACAAAGTTTATGGACTGATCGCCCGCCGCGGTAGCGACACGCTGTGGCGGCTGCGGGAGCTGGGCATTGAAAACGATGTCGCGCTCGTGAATGGCGACATGATCGATCTTTCTTCGCTCATTCGCGCTCTCAATGCTTCCAAGGCCGAGGAGGTTTACAACCTTGCTGCGCAGAGCTTTGTTGCGACCTCGTGGGAGCAGCCACTTCTGACGGCCCAGGTTACGGGTCTGGGTGTTGCCAATATCCTGGAAGCGGTGCGCATCGTCAATCCCAAGGCGCGCTTCTACCAGGCGTCCAGCAGCGAGATGTTCGGCCTGATCCAGGCTGAACGCCAGGACGAGAAGACCCCGTTCCACCCGCGCAGCCCGTACGCGGTGGCGAAGCTGTTCGGCCACTGGACAACGGTGAATTACCGCGAGAGTTTCAAGATCCATGCTTCCAGCGGGATATGTTTCAACCACGAGTCGCCGCTGCGCGGTCTGGAGTTCGTTACGCGCAAGGTTACCGATGCGGCCGCCCGCATCAAGCTCGGTAAGCAGAAAGAGCTGCGCCTCGGGAATATAGACGCGAAGCGCGACTGGGGTTTTGCGGGGGACTACGTCGAGGCGATGTGGCTGATGCTGCAACAGGACAAGCCCGATGAATATGTCGTCGCGACCGGCCGCACCACCACCGTGCGCGAGATGTGCCGGCTCGCCTTCGTGCACGTCGGCCTCGACCCCGAAAAGCACATCGTTATAGACCCGAAGTTCTACCGGCCGGCCGAAGTGGACGCCCTGCAAGGCAATCCCGCCAAGGCCAAATCCAAGCTCGGCTGGCAGCCGAAAACGAGCCTCGAGCAACTGGTCGCGATGATGGTGAACGCCGACCTCAAAAGGGTGGAACGTGAGTAAGCTCGTTCCGGTCATCCTCTCTGGCGGCGCGGGCACGCGCCTGTGGCCCGTGTCGCGCGAAGGTCATCCGAAGCCGTTCATGCTGCTGCCCGACGGCCAGAGCCTGCTGCGCAAGGCCTATGCGCGCGCGGGCGCGCTCGCGGGCGACGGCGACATCCTCACCGTCACCAACCGCGACTACTACTTCCTCAGCCGCGACGAGTTCGAGAAAACGAAGCTGGGCGCCGCGCGCTGCAGGTTTCTGCTCGAGCCGCAGGGCCGCAACACCGCGCCCGCGGTCGCCGCGGCCGCGCTCTGGGTGCGCGCCGTGCACGGCGAGGACGCGGTCATGCTCGTCATGGCGGCCGACCACCTGGTGAAGGACGACAAGGCCTTTGCGGAGGCCGCGAAGCAAGCTTCGGATGCGGCGCGGAAGGGGGATCTCGTCACTTTCGGCATCGTTCCCGACCGCCCGGAAGCCGGGTTCGGCTACATCGAGGTGGGCGCCGCGACGGCGGTACCGGTGGTCCACGCCGTCAAGCGCTTCGTGGAGAAACCTGATCGCGCGCGTGCCGAGCAGTTTCTCGCCAGCGGCGGATTCCTGTGGAATTCAGGCATGTTCTGCTTTACGGCGGGGTCGGTGCTGCGGGAATTGGCCGCGCATGCGCCCGAGGTCCTGGATGCGGCCAATGCCTGCATGGAGAAGGTCGATCTGAAGGGCGATGGCGCCGGCTACGTCGAACTGCAGCCGGAGGCGTTCGGGCGCGCGCCGGACGTTTCCATCGATGTCGCCGTGATGGAGAAGTCGCGCCACGTCAAGGTCGTGCGCAGCGACTTCGGCTGGAGCGACATCGGCTCTTGGGAGGCGGTCAGCCGGCTGGTGGAAGCCGACGCGGGCGGCAACCGCGCTTCGGGCGATACGGTGCTCATCGACGCCAAGGACAACTTCATCCATCGCACCGACCGGGTAGTGGCGGCGATCGGCGTGGATGGGCTGATGATCGTCGATACGCCGGACGCGCTGCTGGTGGCGGCGAAGGACCGTGCCCAGGACGTGAAGCAGGTCGTCGAGGCGCTGAAGCAGCGGGGCCACGAGACTTTCCGCCTGCACCGCACCGTAACGCGCCCATGGGGGACCTATACGCTCCTGGAAGAAGGCAATCGCTTCAAGATCAAGCGCATCGTGGTAAAGCCCGGCGGCGCGCTTTCGCTGCAGATGCACCACCATCGTAGCGAGCACTGGGTGGTGGTGAGCGGGACCGCGAAGGTCGTGCATGACGATAAGGAATACTCTGTCAACACGAACGAGTCCACGTTCATCCCCGCGGGGCACAAGCACCGGCTCGAGAACCCCGGCAGAGTTGACCTCGTGCTGATCGAAGTGCAAAGCGGGGAGTATCTGGGCGAAGACGACATCGTGCGCTTCGAGGACATCTATGGCCGCGCCTGATAGCGAGTGATTAGGTGATTAAGTGATTAAGATAAAACCGCGGGTTTGCTCAAACATTAAATCACTCAGTCACTCAATCACTAAATTGTGATGCTTTATCGGGAAATCAGCGATTGCCGGCTGTGTGGCAGCAGGAAGCTGTCGCCGGCGCTGGACCTCGGCAACCAGGCGCTCACCGGCGTCTTCCCCAAGTCGCGCGAGGAGGAGATTCCGTCGGGCCCCCTGCAGCTGTGCAAGTGCGATGACTGCGATCTGGTCCAGCTGCGCCATAACTACGATCTCAGCAAGCTCTACGGCGACACCTACGGCTACCGCTCGGGGCTGAACCAATCCATGGTTCGCCATTTGCATGGGAAGGTCAAAAAGATATATTCCCTGGTCAAGCTTCAAGCGGGGGACTTGATCGTTGATATTGGCAGCAACGACAGCACCCTGCTGCAGGCATATCCCGGGCAGGGCATGCAACTCGTGGGAGTGGATCCGTCGGGACCGAAGTTCAGACAATACTATCCCGCGCACATCCGGCTGATCCCCGATTTCTTCAGCGCAAAGCTGGTAGAGAAGGCTTTCCCCGGCAACCGCGCCAAGGTTGTCACTTCGATCGCCATGTTCTACGACCTCGAGCGGCCGATGAATTTCGTGCGCGATATCGTAGAGGTTCTCGACGACCAGGGTGTCTGGGTCTTCGAGCAGAGCTACCTGCCGTTTATGCTCGATACGAATTCTTACGACACCGTCTGCCACGAGCATCTCGAGTACTACGCCCTGAAGCAAATCAAATACATGACAGAACGTGCCGGACTGAAGATCGTCGACATCGAATTCAACGACGTCAATGGCGGCAGTTTTTCGGTGACCGCGGCAAAGCAGAAATCAAGTTACCCCGAGGCGAGCCAGTTGATCGAGCGCACGCTGGAGGATGAGCGGCGCCGCGGGCTGGACGGCATGGAAACCTATCACCGGTTCGCGGCGCGCGTCTTGGAGCATCGCGGAAAGTTTCTCGAGCTGCTGCGGACGCTCAAGCGCGACGGGAAGAAAGTGCTGGGCTACGGCGCATCGACCAAAGGCAACGTGCTCATCCAGTACTGTGGTCTCGACTCCGATCTTGTTCCCTGCATTGCGGAAGTCAATGAAGACAAGTTCGGGGCTTATACCCCCGGCTCGAAAATCCCCATCGTCTCTGAAGCGCAGGCGCGCGCAATGAAACCGGATTATTTCCTGGTGTTCCCGTGGCACTTCAAGTCTGGAATATTGCAGCGGGAACAGCAGTTTCTTCGCGACGGAGGGCGGTTCATATTTCCGCTCCCCAAGCTGGACGTGATTTCTGTGGATGGCACTGAAACCGTGTGGCCGCAGTTCTAAGCGGAGCGTGTGACCTGGTCTGTTGAATAAGCTGCATGGTCGGCGAAGCCAAGAGAATTATTGAAAATGACGCTTGATGTGTTATCCAATAAGCAACAGATTGTTGATGCCCGGCGAGAGCTAAAGCGGCGGAGCTTGTCGTATG
>CAYYZZ010000175.1:0-5786 GCA_964476235.1 uncultured Streptomycetaceae bacterium
TCGAGGTCGTCGCCGGCGAGCCGAAGGACGGCAAGGTCGTCGGCAGTTGCGACGGCGGGACGAAAAAGATCGTTTACAAGCGCGGCTAGCCTCCTGGGCGTCCTATCAACAAAAAAGTCCCGCCGCGGCGGGACTTTTTTGCGGGTACGTCCATTTCCCTACTCCCGGAAGCGGGGAAGGACGGGCGGGGCTATTTCTTCTCCGCGGGCGTGGACGTCGCCGGCCCCATGCCCCAGACCTGGATGATGGTTTCCTCGCCCTTGGCGCCGTCGTAGTGGATCCTGTTCGCGTAATGGATGACGTAGCTGCCCGCGGGCGCCGGCACGGTGGTGTCCGGGTCGAACTTCTCGCCGGTCCCCATCCACCAGGTGCCGGACAGGACGACGAAGAAACGGTCGTTCGCATGGAAGTGCGGCCGGCTCATGTTGCCGGGCAGCCACTTGATGCGCACGACGTACGGCCCGGGCTTGGCCGGGTGCCCGTACAGGATGGCCGACTCGTTAATCCCGGCCGCGTTCCTGACCCACTTGATTTCGGACGGGGGCGTGAAGTCCACCGCGGTGCGGTCGATGTCGGCCGCGTGGCCCGATGGCATGGCCGTCGTCATTGCAAGAACGGCGAGGGAAAACAGTCGGGTCATTCCGGTCATGGCTCCTCCCTGAGGTTAACGTCGACGACGGCAATAGCCTACACCAGAACCCCTGCGCGATGAACGGCGATCGGATCGTCCGCTCCATCGCGCGGAGTTAAACCGGCGCGTCGCGTCCAGGTTTAACGGGATTATCGAACGATGATCGTGACGTTGAAGTCCCCGCGCAGCAGCGACACGGCGAACCCGCCCTGGGCGCCGCGCACGGCGGCCTGGAATTCGGCGATCGTCTGCACTCGCCGGCGGTTGATCCCGTAAATGATGTCGCCGGGCCGGAAGCCGGCCTGGAAGGCGCGGCTGTTCCGCTCCACCGAGGAGACCACCAGCCCGCCGCCCTGGAGCCGCTGGAACAGCGGGCTGCCCCGCTTGATCTCGATCACGTTCATGCCCGGCAGTTGCGCCAGGGCCTGGCCTTCGGCCCCGGACATTTCCTGCGGCGCGGCGATGCGCACCTGGATGTTCCTGGTCTCGGTGCCGCGCAGCACGCGCAGCTCGATTTCTTCTCCCACCGGAGTCAGGCCGAGCCTGGCGCGCAGCTCCGCGGCCGTGCGCATCGGGCGGCCGTTCAGCGCGACCACCACGTCGCGCTCGCGCAGTCCCGCTTTCTCCGCGGGCGACCCGGGCTGGACCGCGGCGACCACCGCGCCTTCCGGCGCGGCGACGCCGAGCTTCTTGGCGAGCGCGGGCGTCAGGTCCACCATCTCGATCCCGAGGCGGCCGCGCCGCACCTCGCCGAAGCGCACGATCTGGTTTGCCACCGTGCGCGCCATGTTGGAAGGCACGGCGAAGCCGATCCCGATATTGCCTCCGCCGCCGGCGCCGAGGATCGCGGAGTTGATGCCGACCAGTTCGCCGCGCAGGTTGACGAGCGCGCCGCCCGAGTTGCCGGGGTTGATCGAAGCGTCGGTCTGCACGAAGTCCTCGTAGCCCTCGGGGGAGAGGCCGCTCCTGCCCAGCGCGCTGACGATGCCGGAGGTGACGGTCTGCCCGATGCCGAACGGGTTGCCGATGGCGATCACGTAATCGCCGACCTGCAGCGAGTCGGAATCGCCGATGCGGATCGCCGTGAGGTTCTGCGCCTCGATCTGGAGCACCGCGATGTCGGTGCCGGGATCGGATCCCACGACCTTCGCCGGGAACTGGCGGCGGTCCTTCAGCGTCACGATGACCTGCTCGGCGTCCTTGATCACGTGATGGTTGGTGAGGATGAGCCCGCGCGCGGCGTCGATGATCACGCCCGAGCCGGCGGCCTGCTCCTGCCGCTGCGGCTTGTCGGGCAGGTTGAAGAAGCGGCGGAAAAACGGGTCGCGGAAGAGGGGATTGTCCTCGAGCGGGGAGCACGTGACGACCGAGATGTTCACCACCGTCGGGGTCACCTCGTTGACCAGCGGCGCCAGGGTCGGCAGCCCGCGGCTGTCCGCCTGCGATTGCGCTGCCTCCAAGGGGGCAGCGCAATAAATTGCGGCAAGCGTGCCGCAAATCAAGAATCTCAGATAACGGATCATGGGAGCGATCAATCTAAGCTAAGCGCACGTTCTTCACCACCCCCGCCGCTTCGCGGCGACCCCTCCTCGGCAAGGAGGGGAGACGCATACTAACGCCCGTCTCATTTTATTGTCCTCTATTACTGAAATAGTGCCGGCGCAGGAGTTTGTCGGGCTAAGCCCGGACAAACTCCTTATGCAAAACCGCCCGCACGATGACGGGAGTCAAAAACAGTAAAAACCTTTTTCCAGCCTATGCGCGTGCCCATCGGAGGCGAATCGGGGTCGTTACCCTGGGTTTCATTCGAAATTCGCGGGCGGTTTTGCTGTTAGCAGCCTGTCGGCACCTAAGTCCGACAGGCTGCTAGGTGGTGCTATTTCAGAATCTGGAACAGATTATTGAAGTCGTCCGTCCACACCCGCAGTCCGGGGATGCTCTCGATCTCGGCTACGTACTTGGCGATGTCGGGACGCTCCAGCAGGGCCTTGTTGCGCGTCACCAGCACCCAGTCGGTACGGGCGAGGTCGCTGTCCTCGGCGTCGTCCGAGATCAGCGCGGTATGCAGCTCGATCTCGTCGGCGAGGCGCTTCACCACCGGCGCCAGGTGCAGGAAGCGGTTGGTGACATGGAACGCGATCACGCCGCCGGGCTTCATGTGCCGGAGGTAGACGGCCATCGCCTCGCGCGTGATCAGGTGCACCGGTATGGAATCGCTCGAGAATGCGTCAATCACCAGGACGTCGTAGTGCTGCGGTGCCTCGCGTTCCATCGCGAGCCGCGCGTCGCCCAGGACGGTCTCGGTCTCCGCGCCGCTGTCGCCGAGGAAGCTGAACTCGCGCCGCGCGACATCCACTACCTGCGGGTTGATCTCGTAGAAGCGGTAGACGTCGCCCTTCCTGCCGTAGGCGGCGAGCGTGCCGGTGCCGAGGCCGACGACGCCCACCCGTATCGCGGACGCATCGAGCGTCTTGATGGCGCGCGCGATACCGGAAGTCGCGCCGTAGTAGGTGGTCGGCTCGTTGCGCTTGCCCTCGGCCAGGTACTGCTCGCCGTGCATGATCACGCCGTGCATCAGGCGCCGCACCGCGTCATCGCCGCTGCCGACGTCCTTCACGCGCAGGGTGCCGTAGAAATTGCGTGTCATGACGCGCGCGTTGCTGGTCAGCGATTCGATGTACTGATAGATGTGAAAACCGCTGAAGCCGATGGCGGCGAGCGCCAGCATAGGCACCAGCGAGTGCATGAGCCGCGTGACGTGCGCGGCGATCACCAGCGTCACGACGAGGCCGATGCCGAACTCGTAATAGGTGTTGAAGAGCTTGACGGCGACCATGCCGACCGCGAGGCCGCCCAGCGCGCCACCCAGCGACACCATCAGGTAAAAGCGCGTAAGGTAGCGCGGCGCGGGCTTTCTCGCGGCGAGCTCGCCGTGGAAGAACATGCACATCACGAACAGCCCGACCAGGTTGAGCGGGACCGCCTCCTTGATGTCCATGATGCCGCGCTCCGCGTGCAGCGCCCACGCCATCGCGCAGACGATCACGAACAGCGGCCCAAGGAAGATGGAGCGCCGATACCAGCCGCGGCCCTCGAAGCAGAGTATGAAGGTCAGCAGGTAGAGCGTGAGCGGCAGGATCCACAGGAACGGCACCGAGGCGACGTCGTGCGTGATGTGGTTGGTCACCGCGAGCAGCATGAACGAGCCCATCGCCGAGAGCAGCAGCCAGCCCGCATAGTCGCGTAACGCGGGGGGAGGCCCGGCGTCCGCCGCCGCCTCGGCGCCGGCGGCGATCTGCGGCCGGGAGCGGGCGCTGTAGATCGCGGAACCGGTGCAAAGTGCGACGAACAGCACGTAGCCCGCGCTCCAGCCCCATGACTGGCGCACGGTCGTGATCCACGGCTCGACCAGGAACGGATACGCGATCAGCGCCAGCAGCGAGCCGAAGTTGGACAGGGCGAACAGCCGGTACACCGTGCCCGAGGGGAAGGTGCGCGCGAACCACGCCTGCACCAGCGGCCCGGTGGTCGAGAGCAGGAAATACGGCAGCCCGATGGTGACGACGAGCAGTCCCAGGATGCGCCAGGTCGGGTCCTCGTCGCCGGCGGGCTTCCAGCTGGCGTCGGGGATGATGGGAAGCGAGGCGAGGCTCACGACGAGCAGCACGACGTGGAGCGCGACCTGCCTGCGCGAGTCCAGCTTGCGCGCGGTCCAGTCCGAGTATGCGTAGCCGGCAAGCAGCAGGAACTGGAAGAACACGAGGCAGGTCGTCCACACCGCCGCCGAGCCGCCGAACCAGGGCAGAATCTGCTTCGCCATGATGGGTTGGATCAGGAACAGCAGGAACGCGCTCGTGAAGATCGTGAGTGCGTAAAGCAGCATTATTTTTGTCGAGCGCGGGCAGGGTGGGTTTTGAGAAACGCGTATTATACCGGCGGTGCGGCGTGACACCGCGCCGCGCCGCCGGAAATCATGAACATGCCAACAACGCTTTCCCGTCTGCTCGCGTTGACAGCCGCGCTGTCGTGGCTGGGCGACGCGCGCGCCGTGTGCCCGAGCCACGAGCGGGTCAACACGCTGCTCCGTTTCCAGGAGTCGAGGGAGCCGGTGCGGGGCCTGCGCGCGGACCTTTCCATGCTGGACGCGGAATGCGGGCGCCGGCGCCTGGTCGAGAAGCTCGAGGCGGTCGACAACCGCATCGTCGGCTACAAGGCGGGCCTCACCAACAAGGCGCTGCAGGAGCGCTTCGGGGTCGCCGCCCCGGTGCGCGGGGTGCTGCTCGAGAAGATGCTGCTCGCGGACGGCGTGGAGGTGCCGTCGAATTTCGGCGCGCGGCCGATGTTCGAGGCCGACCTGATGGTGGTGGTGAAGGACGCCGCGATCCACAAGGCAAAAACGCATCTTGACGTGCTCCGCTCCCTCTCGCTGGTGGTTCCCTTCATCGAGTTGCCGGACCTCCTCGTCGCCGAGGGCGAGAAGCTCTCCGCGCCGCTCATCGTGTCGCTCAACGTCGGGGCGCGGCTCGGCGTGGTGGGGAAGGGCATCCCGGTGCAGGCGACGCCTGAATTCGCCGCGGCGCTCGCGGCGATGCGCGTGGTGGTGACCGACCAGAGCGGAAAGGAACTGGCGAGCGGCAAGGGCGCGGCGATACTCGGCCATCCATTGAACGCGGTGCTGTGGCTCGTGCAGGATCTGGAAAAATCCCGTATCCGGCTGAAACCGGGCGACATGCTGAGCCTGGGCGCTTTCACGCCGCCCATGCGGCCCCGGCCGGGGCTCGCGGTGACGGTGCGCTACGAGGGGTTGCCAGGAAACCCTGCGGTTTCGGTGCGGTTCAAATAGTGACGACTGACGACTGACGACTGACGACTGACGAAGTGACGCAGTGACGCAGTGACGTACTCCCCTCCTGTCGGAGGGTGAGGCGGGGTTTCGAAGAAGGTGCCTGCGCACCTTCGAGCCGCCGAACGCCAGCCGCCTCTGTGCGGTTGGCCGGGCGGGGTGCCTGCGAAGCAGGCGGGGTGGTGGAAGGTTCCTAGTTACCTGCGAGTAACATCCGGCGCGACTGCGTCGCGCAATGCCGGGGGGCGGCCCCGGGTGCCGGTGACTTTCTTTTTGCTCGCCCATAAAAGAAAGTCACCAAAGAAAAAGGGC
>CAYYZZ010000176.1:0-5731 GCA_964476235.1 uncultured Streptomycetaceae bacterium
GTCGCCGGTGCGCTGCGGGCGGGCGATGGCGGCGGTGTCGTGGTACGCGGAGGCTAAACGCCGGCGGGATCGCCAGAGCAGGGAGAAGGCGCTCATTTTAAGCAGCGCGGTAGCACAGAAAGCGCTCGCGGGAAAAACCGCCGACGTTACCGAGTACAACGCAAAACGGATACTGGCCGAGTACGGCATCCCGGTGACCCAGGAGGAGCTCGCGACCACGAAGGACCGGGCGCTCGAAGTCGCGAAGCGCATCGGTTACCCGGTCGCGATCAAGGTGCAGTCGCCGGATATATCGCACAAGACGGAAGCGCGCGCGGTGCGCCTCAATATTGGCTCTGATGGAGAGCTGGCGTTGGCATACGAGGAAGTGCTTTCGAACGCGCGCGCTTACAAGGAAAGCGCAAGAATTGAAGGGGTTTTGGTTCAAGAAATGATAAAGGATGGCCTGGAGGCCATCCTTGGCGTTACCAACGATCCCCTGTTCGGCCCGGCGGTGATGTTCGGGCTGGGCGGCATCTTCGCGGAAGTGCTGAAGGACGTCTCGTTCCGGCTCGCGCCGGTGACGCCGTCCGTCGCGCGCGAGATGGTGGAAGAGATCGCCGCCTACCCGGTGCTGGCGGGCGCGCGCGGCAAGCCGCGCGCCGACGTGGACGCGCTGGCGGACGCGATCGTGCGGCTGTCCGCTCTTGCCGTGGACTTGAAGGACCACGTTGCCGAGCTCGACATCAATCCGCTGTTCGTATTTGAGCAGGGGAAGGGCGTGAAGGCGGCTGACGCGCTGATCCGGCCGAAAACCGGAAATTAGCCGCCAAGACGCCAAGGCCGCCAAGAAAAACGATAATAAGATCCAAACTGATCTGAACGAGCCCATGCAACTCTCGCCTGAAGTTCAGCAACTCTGCCAGGAAGTGCGGCGCTTCATCCAGAAGGAGGTGGATCCGCGCTCGCGCTGGATCGAGGAGAACGATGCGATCCCCGACGAGCTCATGCGCATGGCGCGCGAGATGGGGCTGTTCGGCCTCACTATCCCGGAGCAATACGGCGGCATCGGGCTCGACCTGGCGGGCAAGTGCGCGATCGAGGAGGAGATGGGGCGGACCAACTATGGCTTCGCCACCGTCATCGGCAATCACACCGGCATCGGCGCCACCGGCATCGTCGCGCAGGGATCGGAGGCGCAGAAGCGCAAGTACCTGCCGCGCATGGCGAGCGGCGAATGGGTGGGCTGCTTCTCGCTGACCGAGCCTCACGCCGGCTCCAATCCCGCCGACATCAGGACAGCCGCAGTCCGCAAGGACGACCGCTACGTGCTGAACGGCGAGAAGGCCTTCGTCACCAACGGCGGCATCGCGCGCGTGTTCACGGTGATGGCGGTCACCGACAAGACCAAGGGCATCAAGGGCATCTCGACCTTCATCGTCGAGCGCGGTTTCTCCGGCTTCAGCGTGGGCAGGAACGAGCTCAAGATGGGCATGCACGGCTGCACCACCGCACCGCTCTCGTTCACCGACTGCGAGGTGCCGGCGGAAAACCGGCTCGGCTCAGAGGGCATGGGTTACATCCAGGCGCTGAAGACGCTCACCATGGGACGGGTCACGATCGCGGCGCGCAGCTGCGGCATGATGGACAAGCTGATCGAACGCTGCGTGGACTACATGAAGACGCGCACGCAGGGCGGCAAGAAGATCGCCGAGCACCAGGGGCTCCAATGGATGCTCGCCGACATGGGCGTGGCGCGCGATGCCTCGCGCCTGCTCACGCAGCGCGCGATCGAGGTCATCCTGCGCGGCGAGCGCGGCACGCTGGAGGCCTCTGCCGCCAAGCTCTACGCCACCGAATCGCTGGGCAAGGTGGTGGACTCCGCCGTGCAGATCCACGGCGGCATGGGTTACATGCGCGAAGCGGGGATCGAGACCGTCTACCGCGACGCGCGCATCACGCGCATCTACGAGGGCAGCTCGGAGATTCAGCGCAACATAATTGCTGCGCAATTACTCAAGGATCAGTGACCGATTGGCCACTGATGACAGCGTGAATCGTGATTCGTGAGTCGTGATTCGACCCTTGACACCGGTGAATCGGGATTCGACCTCAAGACTTCTTTCCCCTCTCCCCGGGTTGGGGAGAGGGCAGGGTGAGGGGCGCTCGATTCACGAATCACGATTCACGAATCACGCAGTTGATAATTCCAGGACAAACCAATGGCAAGCATAAAAGAGCTGTTCGATCTCAGTGGCCGGGTAAGCGTCGTGACGGGCGGGGCCACCGGGCTCGGGCTGCAGATGGCGACCGGGCTTGCGGAAGCGGGATCGAACATCGTCGTGTGCTCGCGCAAGCTGGAGAACTGCGAGCAGGCCGCCGCCGGGATCGAGAAGCTCGGGGTGAAGGCGCTCGGGCTGGCCTGCGACGTCACCAACCCGGACCAGGTGGAAGCGGTGAAGGACGCGACGCTGAAGCAATTCGGGCGCGTGGACGTGCTGGTCAACAACTCCGGGCGCGCGTGGGTCGCGCCGCCGGAGGAGCTGCCGCTCGAGCGCTGGCAGCAGATCATGGACCTCAACACCACCGCGCCGTTCATCTGCTCGCAGATCTTCGGGCGCGAGATGATCAAGCAGAAAAGGGGAAAGATCATCAACATCGCCTCGATCGCGGGCCTGCAGGGGCGCAACCCCAAGGCCTACAGTTCGATCGTCTACAGCACCAGCAAGGGCGCGCTGGTGAACTTCACGCGCGACCTCGCGATCAAGTGGGCGCAGCACAACATCCACGTCAACTGCATCTGCCCCGGCTTCTTTGTGACGCCGATCAACCAGAAGCTTTATGACAGTAACCGCGAGCCAATCCTGCGTGAAATCCCGCTCGGCCGCACCGGGGGAGAGAACGACTTGAAGGGCATCGCCGTGCTGCTCGCTTCCGACGCCTCCAACTTCATCACCGGCGCCATTATTCCAGTCGATGGCGGGACCATCGCCTGGTGACAAGGGAGCCCCGCTTTCTGCATGGATTCATTCAGTTACTGTCCGGTTCCGGCCCGGGTGAATAACCGCCGCCCCTCCCCGCAGTGACGCCTATAATGTGTGGGCCCGTTTGCCGAGTGGTGCCCGCAGAAATATTGTCGCCAATAAGGACAACACTTCGGTTACGGACGACATGGGCTCCGACCGCGTTTCCTGCGGCCGGGCTTTTCTTACGCAACAGTTCGGGGGGAGGGGATGGTCATGAAGCACTTACTTAGTTTGTTTGCAAGTCTCGTGGTTCCGGTTTTCATGCTGGCTGTGGCGAATCCTGTGATGGCGCAGGACAAGGCAAAAGACGCAAAAGCGGCGCCGGCGGCGAAAGCTGAAAAAGGCAAAGCGACACTAAAGGTGCTGCAGGAAAACAATAAGGTGCGGGTGTTCGAGGTTCGATACAAGCCCGGCGACGAGAACACGACCGTACCGAGCTCTTCTTCCCGCGTCCTTCGTGTGTTGAAGGGCGGGACATTGATGCGGACCTATGCCGATGGCAAGACCGAGAAGATAGAGTGGAAAACCGGAGAGGTGAGATTTCTCGAACCGAGCAAGACGACTTTTAAATCCAAGAACGTTGGAAAAACCGACGTCGAGCTTTACGTCGTAGTGCTGAAATAGCCGAGATTGCATAAGCAGGGCTGAGGACGGATCTGGAACGCTGGAGAATCCCCTGGATCCGCTCTCCGCGTTCCACTCAAACCCCTCTCCGGAGGGGTTTTTTGCGTACGTGCAAAATAATCTCTTATCAGACGATAATGGTTTAATGGTACAATCACGTGATGAAAACGACAGCTCACGGCGCGCGAGATCAGTTGCTTTCGGTGTCGCAGTTCGCGGCGAGGGAGCGCGTCAGCCGCGCGCGCGTGCTGCAGCTGCTCGCCGCCAGCCGCATACCCGGCGCCCGGCGCATCGGCCATCACTGGGTGATTCCCGCAGGCGCCGTTCTGGACCGGCGCGCGCCTGGGCGGCCGAAAGGGCGGGCGAAAATGACTGACGCGAACCGGCTCCTGCGCAGCATGGCCCGGAAGTACGTATGGTGGCTCTCTCCTGCCGACACGCTGAAACGGAATCACCTGGTGACTTCACAGGTCATGGAACTGGGTGACTACGGCGACGTGCTTCGGCTGGAATCCGCGGTTGGACGTGATGCGCTGGTTGCGGCGCTTCAGGCAGCGGAACCGGGCCGGTTCTCGGCGCCGTCCTGGACACTCTGGCATTACCGCCTGGGACTTGCGCGTTCCGGGCGGGTCCCGCCGCTGCCGAAGCGCGTCATACGGTGATTGCGACGCTCGTTCCGAAGCTCGCGAGGCTACCGCCGGAGCAAAGGCGGCTGTGGCCCGAGTTGCGGCCGGGCGTAGAGCTGGGCTTTGTGCTCTATGGGGGCACCGCGATTTCCCTCCATCTCGGACATCGCCCTTCGATCGACTTCGACTTCTTCCGCACCCGGCCCCTCGACAAGGACACCATTCGGAGGGCGTTCCCGTTCATGCCGAAGGTCACGGTCTTGCAGGATGCCGAGGACACGCTGGTTGTAATGGCCCCGGTGCGCGGCAAGAATCCGGTGAAAGTGGCCTTCTATGGCGGGCTGCCGTTCGGACGGGTCGGCGATCCGCTGCTTACCCGGGACGGCGTGCTCGAGGTCGCCTCCCTGGATGACCTGATGGCGCACAAGCTCAGAGTCATACTGGCTCGGCCGGAGAAGAAGGATTATGAGGACATCGCCGCGATGATACGCGCCCTATGCCCGGTCTCGCGGGGACTCGCGGGTGCTCGGGCACTGTTCGGCAAATCGTTCCAGCCGGCAGCCGCGCTCAAGGCCTTGGTCTATTTCGAAGGTGGAGATCTTGCAGCGCTGTCGGCCGCGGATCGCAGCACCTTGATTGCTGCAGCCAGGACGGTCGGAGTTCTCCCCACCGTCAAGCTGCGTTCAAGCAGTCTCTCCATTCCGATCGGCCCTGGTGCGCTGTCGTAAGAGCCTAGACTCGATTTTCCGTTGATTCTGACCAACGATTGGCGTGAGGAAGTCGAGTCTGACCCTGCGGTTTTCGTCACTTCGTCACTTTGTCACTTCGTCACCTCGTCACTCGTTGCCCGTCACCCATCACCCATCACTCATCACTGAATTTATGAGCGTCATCCACCCGTGGTACCAGCTCGGCTACGTCATTCCCCACCTCTACACGGACATGGACGCGTACCAGTTCTACCGCGTCGCACCGGAGGGCATGATGCTGATCACGACCGGGCTCGACCTCAAGGACTACACCCTGGCGGCGGTCGAGAAGGAGCTGCCGGTCCTCTGGCATCGCTTCGACCTGCTCGCTAAAAAGAAGGTGGATCGGATTTCGCTCTCCGGCGTGCCGGTCGCCTCCGCCCTCGGGCGGAAGAAGATGCGCGAGATTCTTGCCGAAGGTGAGGCCCGCACCGGGCTGCCGTGCGACACGGACCTCGAAGCGCACATCGCGGCGCTCCAGCACTTGGGCGCGACCCGGATCGCGCTGGCGACTCGCTGGCCCGAGGCGGTGATCACCGCGCTCACGCGCTACCTGGCCGAGTCGGGCATCGAAGTCATCGCTTCCGTCTCGCGCTCACGCTCGCTCGACCAGAACAAGCATTCCAGCGCGGCCGACGACCACCTGCTCGCGCTCGAGCTGGGCGGCCAGGCCCTGCGCGAGGCGCCGGATGCCCAGGCGCTCCTGATGCCGGGCGGCCTGTGGCAC
>CAYYZZ010000177.1:0-5707 GCA_964476235.1 uncultured Streptomycetaceae bacterium
CAGTTTGCAGTGACTGCCAACTGACGGCTGCCAACTGCCAACTTATCAGTCACCCTTATCTCGTCACCCGCATCTCGACACCCGTATCTCGTCACGGGTAGCGAGTCATGGCAAGCGAAATCCGCATCCTGTCGGCCACCGGCATCCTCGGCTCCGGCTTCCGCGAGGAGACGTTGAAGCGCGCGATGGCGCTGCGCCCGGATTTCATCGGCGCCGACTCCGGCTCGACCGATCCGGGCCCCTACTACCTCGGCTCCGGCGACACGCTGTTCTCGGACTCGGCCTACAAGCGCGACCTGCGCCTGATACTGCTCGCCGCGCGTGCGGCGAAGATTCCCGCCCTCATCGGCTCCGCCTGCACCGCGGGCACCGACGGCCAGCTCGAGCGCCTGGCGGGAATCGCGCGCGAGATCGCGCGGGAGGAGAAACTCTCCTTCAAGCTCGCCACCATCCGCAGCGAGCAGGACAAGGGCTACCTCAGGAAAAAGCTGCGCGAGGGCAGGATCAAGCCGCTCGCCAACGCGCCCGCGTTCGACGAAGCCGTGATCGATCGCAGCGCGCACATCGTCGGCATGTGCGGGATCGAGCCGTACATCGAGGCGCTCGCCAACGGTGCGGACGTGGTACTCGCGGGCCGCTCGAGCGACACCTCCATCTTCTCGGCGCTGCCGGTGATGAAGGGGTTCAACCCCGCGACGGTGTGGCACATGGCCAAGATACTGGAATGCGGCGCGGCCTGCGTCGTGCTGCGCAAGTACCCGGACTGCATGTTCGCCACCGTCACCCACGACCACTTCGTCGTCGAGCCGCCCAATCCCGATTACCGCTGCGACCCGGTGAGCGTCGCCTCGCACAACCTCTACGAGAATTCCACCCCCTACGAGCTGGTCGAGCCCTCCGGCGTGCTCAACACCTTCAACGCGAAATACGAGGCGGTGTCGGACCGCGCGGTGCGGGTGTCCGGCAGCACGTTCAAGGCCGCCGACCGCTACACCATCAAGCTCGAAGGCGCCGAGCTCGCCGGCTACCAGAGCATCATCGTTGGCAGCGTGCGCGACCCGGTCATCCTGCGCCAGTTCGACAGCTGGCTCGACGGGCTGGTGAAGGCGACGAAGGACCGCATCCGCGCGGTGTTCGGGCAGGATATCGAAAGCCAGTACCGCTTCGACGTGCGCGTGTTCGGCAAGAACGCCACCATGGGGCCGCTCGAGCCCGAGACCGCGATCGGACACGAGGTCGGGCTGCTGTTCCAGGTGACGGCGCCGACCCAGGAACTCGCCACCGCGATGATGAAGTCGGTCGGGCACATCGCGGTGCATTACCCGGTGCCGGAGTGGAGCGGCCTCATCACGTCCATCGCGTACCCCTACTCGCCGCCGGAGATCGCGCGCGGAGCGAGCTACCGCTTCAATATGAACCACGTCGTCGAGCCGGCGTCGCCGCTCGAGATGTTCCGCGTTGGCTACGAGAAGATCAGCAATTAGCGATTAGCTATTGGCCTTTAGCCAAGAGCCAAAAAGCCAAAAGCTAATAGCTAACCGCCAAAAGCTAATCATGGCCAAACTCTGGCAGGTCGCGAAACTGATCCGCAGCAAGAACTCGGGGCCGTTCGAGCTGACCTTCGACGTGATCTTCAAGGACCGCGCGACCTATGAGAAGGTGCGCGATGCGAAGATCATCAATGCGCTGTGGTTCGCGAAGACCTACCGGCTGAGCCCGGAGAAGGTGGCGGTGATCGAGTACGACGCCGCGAACGCGATCAAGGTCACCATCCCGCGGCCGGTGATCTCCGGCGATATCGACGACACCGACGTCTTCGGCGGCCAGCAGTACGGGCCGCTGGTCGATCTCGAAGTGCCCTGATCGACGAGGGATGAGGGATGAGGGATGAGGGATGAGGGATGAGGGATGAGGGATCGCGGAAAAGCTTAACGTCATGTTGAGCGGCGCAGTGCAGCGCGTCCGCTCGAACTAGAGTTAGGCGTCCACTCCGCGCGACCAATTGCCATGCCGCATTGCTGGACTTCGAGACTCACGCCTGCGCAGAAGCGTCTGTGACGACGGAACGCTCACGTCACTTCACGGCAGAAAGCCCCAGCACCCCGTGCCGCTCGATCGAGCGCGCCACAAACCCGGAAGCATTCATCTCTTCGGCGAACGCTTTCAGATACTCCGCCGCCGCACGCCGCTCGCTTGGGGTGCAAAGGCCGTGATTCACGGTCATGAACCTGCCTTCCAGCAATCGTGCATCGGGCATCTTGTCCATGGATGCGAGCAGCATCGGTCTCAACCCCGCCACTGCGTCCGCGCGCCGCTCCTTGAAAAGATCGAGGGACGCCTGGAATCCTTTCGTGCGAGTGAGCGTGGCGTTGCGTAGCGTTTGTGTCAGGTAAAGCTCGTATCCCGCCTTTTCCGGCGCGGAAATTCGGATTCCGGAAGCATCGACCTGCCCGACGGACCTGAGCACCGAATTCTTGTGCACCACGTAGGTCGCCTCGATTTCGGTAATCGCGGGAGAAAACGCGATTGTCTGCGCGCGCGCCTGCGCGATGGCGAGGATAGCGACATCCCATGTTCCCTTGCCCACCGCATCCGCCACGTCACCTGGTGTGGCGTGGACGACCAACTCCAGGGGCACGCCGAGGCGAGACGCCAATTCGCGCATCAGGTCCACGCTCACCCCGCGCAGCTCGCCGGTTGCGGCGTCCTTCGTCGTGAATAACGTATTGGCGAGGTTCATTCCGGCGCGAAGCTTGCCCGTGAGAGCCAGCTCCGAGCGTGCCGCAACGGGCACAGCCGGCGATGTTGCGCAGCCCGCGATAAGCACCGCCGCCAGCGCTATCGAAAATGATCTAAGCATCGCCATCTCCCTCGAGGGTCGAACGATTGCGAAATTGCGTCCATGCGAATTGCCAGCATACGCCTTCGTGACGCTTAACGTATAGTGAACTTCCGATTTGCCGGCTAATTAGACACTGAAGCCGATGCGCTTGTCATCCTTCCACACGAATCAACCGTTTACTTTGGAATTACTCCAACCTCAACGCCGTCAGCGCGGCGCACTGACTTCTTGCGATCTTTTCTTCACCGCATCTTGCCCAGGCGTTCTGCCATGCGCGTTTGCCAACCCGGGCCTGTGGCCTTCCAGCGTTCGATCACATCGGCGGGCAGGCGCAGTGAGATCAATTTGCGAGGATTCGGCGACAAAGGTCTTCCACCTTTGTTCACCTTTGCACGGGGGAGCATGTCGTCGGTGAGTTCAGGCAGTTCCTCGTACTCCTCAGGCTTAACCTTATGAGCATCGACGCGAGCGAGGTCAGACTTCAACGAGCGGCGCGATGCGGGCTTGTTCACGTTCATTGGCTTTCCTCATACTGAACACGCTCGGCCAATGCTACGTCGCGTTTGGCCGGATCGAACGTGATTCGCACACGGTTATTGTAGCTACAATAACCTACCGCCGCAAGCATCCGGTTTAAACTCATCACCCAGAGACAGGAGAAGCCATGAGCACCCGGGTGAACAACCATCGCAGCCGCCAGATTGCCGCCTACACGGCGGGTGCGCGCGAGCGCGAGTATCCGGACGAAGTGCGGAAGGCGGCCGTCGCCGCGCTGGTGGATTTCGTCGGCGTCGCGGTCGGCGCTGCGGACGATGCGCCGGTTCGTCCCGTCCGCTGCGTGGCGGAATCCTGGGCTGCCCGCGGAAACGCCCTGATTTTCCTCGGGCCGCGCACCACGCCGGCGCTGGCGGCGCTGGTCAACGGCACCATGGCGCACGCCATGGATTACGACGACGCCCACCAGATGGGCGCGGGCCATGTCAGTTGCCCGTGCTGGTCGGCGGCGCTGGCACTCGCCAGCCATCTCGGAGCCAGCGAGAAAGAAACACTGGCGGCTTTCATCACAGCATTCGAAGTCATGGCGAGGCTGGGCGGCGGCGGGCCGCAAGGCGTGGGGCGCAGCCTGCATCGCCGCGGCTTCCATCCCACCTCGATATTCGGCCGCGTCGGCGCCGCCGTGGCAGCGTCGGTGTTGATGCGCCTCGATCAGCCAACGACCGAGCGCGCGCTGGGAATTGCCGCCACGACGGCCGGCGGCTTGATCGGCTCGTTCGGAACCCACGCCAAGCCGTTCCACGGCGGCAAGGCCGCGATGGACGGCATCCTGGCGGCGGAATTCGCCGCGGCAGGCTTCGAGTCCGCGACGCACCTGCTCGAGACGGAAAAAGGGCTGCTCGACGCTTTCATCCAGGACCGGGTGGTTGAGGTGCCGCCGCTCGATTTCGATGCGCGCTGGGAATTGCTGCGCAACGGCTTCAAGCCCTATGCGAGCTGCCGCGCGACGCACGCATCGATTCAGGCTGCCCGCAAGCTCGCTCCCCGCCTCGCCGGCAAGAAAATCACCCAGGTGCACGCGAAAATTCATCCAAACGCGATGGTCACGGCGGGCAAGCTCAATCCGCGCACGCCGCTCGAGTGCAAATTCAGCATGCCTTTCTGCATTTCACTCGGGTTGCGGGGCTACCGGCTGGTGGCGCCCGACTTCACCGAAGCGACCCTGAAAGACGCCGCCGTGACGGAATTGCTGCCCCTGATCAAGCTCGAGGTGGTGCAGGATCAGCCGCAGTACGAAGCGCACCTGGAAGTCCACGTCGAAGGGGAAGGATCGCTGCGCGCCGATACGGACATCGTGCTGGGGCACGCGCAAAACCCGATGAGCGAAGCGGACATCCGGGACAAGTTCCACGGGCTGGTGGAACCGGTGCTCGGCCCGCAAAAATCCAGGCAACTGTATGCGCGGCTCAACCAGTTCGAGCAGGCTGGCAGTATTCGTACAATAATGGAGATGCTGGAGGGCGGCGCGCGCCGTGGCAACTGACGCAGGCGTGCCGGTGATCCCGACATCCCGCTCGAACCAGAGGAAAGCATGAGGCCATATCCATCCGTCGGCACCGTCCGCCTGCTGATTCTTTTCACCGGCGCGTGTGCGGCTACAGCGGTCGCCGCGCAGTCCCCTTCGACAGGCTCAGGACAGGCTTATCCGGTCAAGCCGATTCGCATGATCTCGCCTTACGCCCCCGGCGGCGGCAGCGACACGCTCGCGCGCGTGCTGGGCCAGAAGCTGGCCGAAACCATCGGGCAACCCGTGGTCGTCGACAATCGTCCCGGCGCCGCGGGCAGCCTGGGCGCCGAGCTCGTCGCAAAATCCGCCGCGGACGGCTACACGCTGCTGGTCACTCCGAGCGCGGTGCTGACCATCAACCCCCACCTGCACCCCAAGCTGCGCTACGACAGCTTCAAGGATTTCGCGCACATCACGGCCGCGACGAATTCGCCGTACTACCTGGTGGTGCATCCGAAGATCCCGGCCGCCAACGTCAAGGAACTGATCGTTCACGCGAAGGCGAACCCGGGGACAATGAATTACAGCTCGTCGGGCAACGGCTCCTCGACCCACCTTGCGGGCGTGCTGTTCAACAACACGGCCGGGGTCGACATCCTGCACGTCCCCTACAAGGGCGCCGGCCCCGCGATTATCGATCTTCTTGCCGGCAATATCCAGATGCGGTTTTCCAGCGTCGTGCCGGTACTGCCGCACGTGCGCGCCGGCCGGCTGCGCGGCCTCGCCATCAGCAGCGCGAAACGCTACACGCCCCTGCCGGACGTGCCCACGATAGGCGAATCGGGCCTGCCGGGCTACGTGGT
>CAYYZZ010000178.1:0-5663 GCA_964476235.1 uncultured Streptomycetaceae bacterium
CATCACGCATCACGCTTTTCCCAGTCTTTAGAGCGCTCGACCGCCTTGCGCCAGACGGAGTGCAGGGCCTGCGCGCGGTCTCGCTCCATCTTCGGCTCGAACACCCGGTCGACCTGCCATTGGGAGTCGAGATCGTCCATGTTCTTCCAGTAGCCGACGCCCAGTCCCGCAAGATACGCCGCGCCCAGCGCGGTCGTTTCGGTGACCTTGGGCCGCACCACCCGCACGCCCAGCAGGTCGGCCTGGAACTGCATCAGACTGTCGTTGCGCGCGGCGCCGCCATCCACCCGCAGTTCCTTCAGCCGGATGCCGGAGTCGCTTTCCATCGCGGCGAGCACGTCGGCGGTCTGGTAGGCGATGGACTCGAGCGCGGCGCGCGCGATGTGCCCGGCGGAAGCACCGCGCGTCAGCCCGACGATCGCTCCGCGCGCGTAGGGATCCCAGTGCGGGCTGCCGAGCCCGGCGAACGCTGGCACGAAATAGACGCCGCCGTTATCGGGCACGCTCTGCGCCAGCGCTTCGATATCGGCCGAGGACCGGATGATGCGCAGCCCGTCGCGCAACCACTGCACTACCGCGCCGGCGATGAACACGCTGCCCTCGAGCGCGTACTCGCGCGCGCTTCCAGTCTGGCACGCCGCAGTCGTCAGCAGCTTCGCGCGCGAGCGGATCGGCCTGGTTCCAGTATGCATCAGCATGAAACAACCGGTGCCGTAGGTGTTCTTGACCATGCCCGGCGCGACGCAGCGCTGCCCGAACAGCGCCGCCTGCTGGTCACCGGCGATGCCAGCGATCGGTATGCGCGCGGCGAAGAGTCCGCCCGAGGTTTCGGCGACGACGCCGCTCGAAGCGCGTACGGACGGCAACATGCCAGGTGGGACGCCGAGCATCCCGAGCAGCTCCCCGTCCCAGCCACCGTCAACGATGTTGTAGAGCAGCGTCCGCGAGGCATTGGTGGGGTCCGATACATGCGCCGCTCCGCCGGAGAGCTTCCAGATGAGCCAGGTATCAACCGTCCCGAACAGCAGCTCGCCTGCCTCGGCCTTGCGGCGCGCGCCCGGGACATTGTCAAGGATCCACGCGAGCTTGGTGCCGGAAAAATACGCGTCCAGCACCAGCCCTGTTTTTTCGGTCACGCGCGCCTCGAGGCCGCGCGCCTTCAACGCATCGCACGCCGCCGCCGTGCGGCGGTCCTGCCACACGATGGCGTTGCAGACCGGCTGCCCGGTGGCGCGGTCCCACACGATGGTGGTCTCGCGCTGGTTGGTAATGCCGATCGCCGCGATGTCCTTCGCCTGCAGGCCGGCGCGCGCGATCGCTTCGCCGGCCACCGCGATCTGGGTCGCCCAGATCTCCCCGGCATCGTGCTCGACCCAGCCCGGCCGCGGGAAAATCTGCGTGAATTCCTTCTGCGCTATCGCCAGGATGGCGCCGCTCACTTCGAAAACAATGGCGCGCGAACTGGTGGTGCCCTGGTCGAGGGCGAGGATCACGCTCATGGCCGGTTAACCTGTAGAGATCCTAACTATTTGGCAAATTACCCCATCGGCGCCTGCCACTGTATAGTGCAGGCTAATACCACTAGAATAGTCGTTGTTGTAGCGCACCAAATGGGTTTATTCTTGGGGTCCGGGGGACTTTTCAGGAGTAAGTGAATGCTCTTCTACGCCTTTTACGGCACAGCGCTGATCATACTGATCCTGCATTTCACCGGCTGGCTCAAGCGTAAAAATCTTGAATGGCTGGTGCTGGTGCTGGCTATGGCGACGTTCCCCGCCGTCTACTTCCTATAACGCCAGGCCCGGGACGGCAGGCGCGGCGCGCCGGCAGTGTTCCATTTCGTCCCGCCGCGAGGCGGACGGCCTCCCCCTACTTCACCAGCAAGCTCGCTCCCGTCAGCAACAGCAGCAGCGCCATCAGCTTGGAGAAGGTCTCCTGGCTGACGCGGTTGCCGAGGCGCTCGCCCAGCCAGGTTCCCGCCCACATGACGGGCAGCAGCAGCAAGCACAGCAGCAGCATGTCCTTCGTGTAGTAACCCGCCGCGCCGTAGCCCAAGATGCGCGCGATCATCTCGAACAGCCACAACGCCGCGACCGTGGCGCGGAACGGCGCGCGCCCCACCTGGCGCATGTGCAGGTAGATCACGACCAGCGTGCCGCCGCCCCCGCCGAACAGCGTGTCGATGAACGCGCCGGTGAAGCCGACCGGAGCCGCCCAGCGCTGCGAGCAGGTGAATTCCGGCAGGCCGAAGTAATGCACGGCCAGGGCGTAGAGCGCGTAGCCGATCAGGAATCCGCCCAGCAACTGCAGCAACAGGCGGTTGTCGAGATGGGCAAACAGCATGACGCCGGCCGCGACGCCCAGCAGCGTCGGCACCAGCAGGCGCTTCAGCTCTTCCTTCACCACCTCGCCCCAGTCGCGGATGCTCAGGAACACGAAGAGGCAAAGCACCAGCAGCCCGAATAGTGGTACCGCCGTGTGCACCGGCATCAGGAACGCCAGCAGTGGGATGCCGATCATGCCCGCGCCGAAGCCCGACATGCCGCGCACGATGAACGCCCCGAGCACGATGCAGACCGAGACGGCGATCTGGACTCCGTTCAAGCCTTCCAGCATTACCCATCACCGTTTCTTTTGGTACGCCAGCAGCAACAGCCCCAGCGCCGCCACGCCGAAGACGACCATCAGCCCGAAGGTCAGACTGTAGGAGCCGGTGATTCCATACGCCGCGGCAAACACGGGCGGGCCGATCATCACGCCGCCGAATATGAAGAACGACGTGCCGCCAGCGACGAGACTGATCATGCCCGGGGGACTCAGCCGCGCGCACTCGGCATGAACGATGCCGTTCCAGCCCAGGCAGCTCGCGCCCAGCACGAGGAACAGGAGGTACACCAGCGGCTTCGGCCAGCTCGCATCGAGCGCGACCAGCGCGATCGAGGAGACGATCATGATCGCGCAAAGCAGGGTGAGCACCGCGAGGCCGCTGCGCAGCCGGTCGGCCAGCCATCCCCAGGGTATCCGCGCGATCGAGCCGCCGATCTGCGCTACGGACAGCATGATGCCGGCCTCGACCAGGCCGTAGCCGCCCTCGGCCACGAGAAAGACGACCGTGAAGCTCAGCAGGATGCGCTGGATACCGGAGAACAGCACCGCGGCGAGCGTGATCCAGCGCAGGGTCTCCAGCCGCCACACCAGCGGCACGCCGCCAAAGGGCTCGCTGCGCACGCTGCCCGCGGGCTGGCGATCGCTGTCCCACGCGGCGCGGGCGTTTCCCGCGGCGAGCAGCGTCGCCACGGCCAGGACGGCGATCATGGCCAGCGCCCAGTGCCAGCCGACCGTCACCGCCAGCACCGGCGCCGTCAGCGACACGATCACGCCGCCCAGCGGCACGCCGGTTTGCTTGATCGAGAACATCAGATTGCGGCGGGCGGGCGACGTGTGCCGGACCAGGAGGTGGGCCGCCGAGGGGCTGGCAAATCCCATGCCGGCGCCGACGGCGACCGACCCCAGCGCGATGAAGCCGACGTGGGGCAATGCGAACAACGCGAGGCCAATCACGCAAAACGCCATGCTCAGCTGCGTCATCAGCGCGGCGCCCCAGCGCGGCACGAGAACGCCGGCATAGATGGAGGCCACCGTCGCCGCGCCGAAAGTCAGGCCGACGTGGTAGCCGACCAGGACCGGATCGACCGCGAGCGATTGCGCCACCTTGGGCGCGATAGTGGGGAGCACGATGTTCGCCATCGCGACGACCATCTGCGCGGCGGTCGTCACCAGCACGACGAACCAGGCGGGAGCGGGCTGCAAGGATATCCTTCGATTTAACGAATGGTAGCAACGAAAGCGAGGACGCGTTCCCGTTTCGTCCAGACTGTGGTCCCCGGCCGGATTTTTGACATGTCACGGCTGCCTTCATAGAATTTCAACGAGATGACCCGCCTGCTCCACTTGGGCCTGGGCCCGCGCAACCGGTCCCAGGAAATGCAGCGCGAGCACCGCGCGCTGGTGAAGGCGCTCGAGCGCGGCGACAGCGGCACCGCGGAGCGCATCTGCCGCGAGCAGATCGAGGCGGCGCGCAACATGGTGCTGTCGGCGATACTGACTTCCAGCTCGGTGATGAATCTCGCGCTAGCGGCCTGTCACCCGAAGGGGCCGACAGGCCGCTAAACTCAAGCCTGCAACCAGATTTCGCACCGGGGAGAGCGTAACGCGCGTTCTTGCCCCGGGGCGTGCCATGAATATGAGGTCGATGTGAGAGAGACGAATCGCGGATTCTCCGATGTCATCCGAGTAGTCCTGTTTGAGGAATCTGTCGGGCGGAAGTCCGCCAGATTCCTGGAGGGCCCGCGGTGAGCGCGGTCCCGCAATTGCTCCATCTCGCCGACCGCGTCGGCGCGGCGGTCAAACTCACGCCAGACGCCATGGCGCGGGAGATCCAGGCGGCGCTCCGTGACGTCACCGCCGAGGCCAACTGGCTGCCGGCCGAGCGGCGCCGCGCCAGCCACGAGCATTACGCCCGCCACCTGATCTACGCCGACCCCGGGGACCGCTTCTCGATCCTTTCCATCGTCTGGGATCACGGCCAGATGAGCCCGATCCACGGCCATTACTGCTGGTGCGCCGTGGGCATCTACCAGGGCCAGCTCACCGAGAACTATTATCGCGAGAGCGCCGCGGGCGGACAGCCGGTGCTGGTCGGGACCACGCGCCGGGACGCGGGCACTTTGAGCTTCGAGCCGGCCGCCTCCGGCATCCACCGCATCGCCAACGACAGCGGCGACGGCGCCATCTCCCTGCACGTCTACGGCATCGGCAAGGACGGCATTGCGACCGGCGTCAACCGCCTTTATCTAACTGCGTGAGTCGTGATTCGTGAGTCGTGAGTCGACCGAACCCCGCATTGTTTGCTCTGCTCGAAGGGCATTCCGCGTCACTCACTGTTCACGAATCACGAATCACAATTCACGAATCACGATTCACCAGCGGAGCGAAAGATGAAAGCAGTCGTACTGAACAAGCATGGCGGGCTCGACGAGCTCAAATACGTGATGGATTTCCCCGATCCCGAGGCGGTCGAGGGGCACGTCGTGATCCGGGTCAGGGCGACATCCTTCAACTACCACGACGTTTTCACCGTGCGCGGCATGCCCGGCATCAAGGTGCCGCTGCCCATGATCATCGGGCTCGACCTGGCTGGCGAGATCCTCGAAGTCGGGCCGGGCGTGAGCGGCTGGAAGGCGGGCGACCGCGTGCTGGTCAACCCGCTCAACCAGCAGAAGGGGTTGATGGGCGAGATGATGCACGGCGGGCTCGCCGAGAAATGCCTGGTCGCGGCGGACCAGTTGATCCGTATGCCGGACGGGGTGAGTTTCGAGCAGGCCGCATCGCTCCCCGTCGCGTACGGCACGGCGCACCGCATGCTGATCACCCACAATACCGTCAAGAGCGGCGACAAGGTGATCGTGCTCGGCGCGAGCGGCGGCGTCGGCACCGGCTGCGTCCTGCTCGCGAAAATGCTGGGCGCGGAAGTGATCGCCTGCGCTTCGAGCGACGACAAGATCAAGCGGCTGAAGGAGCTCGGCGCCGACCACGCGATCAATTACAAGGACACGGACTTCTCCAAGTGGGCGGTCGAGAAATACGGCAAGCCGCAGCGCCGC
>CAYYZZ010000179.1:0-5631 GCA_964476235.1 uncultured Streptomycetaceae bacterium
CCGATCTCCCGATTTCCCGATCTCACGTCCTCGAGCCTCTCTCAATGGTGACGCCAAGCCGTTTCACGTTCTTCAGCGGCGCGAGCTTGGTGACGCTGACCTTGACCCACGGCGATTTGAATTCGCGCTGGACGAGTTCGGCGACATGCTCGGCCAGCTTTTCCAGCAGTCCGAAATGGTTTTTGGCCAGGCTGGTTTCGATGCAGGAGACGACGGCCGCGTAATCGATGGTGTCGGCGAGCCTGCCGCTGCTCGCCGCTTTGCGGCCGGGAAGGCCGATCTCGAGGTCTAACTGCACCTTCTGCGGCACCTGGCTTTCCCAGTCGTAGACGCCGACCAGGATGTCGAGGCGGAGATCGGAGATGAAGATCGTATCCATAAAGGAATCAGGGACAGGGGTCGAAAACCGGGAAACTCGTTCAGTCTGCGACGGCTTCAGCGCGGGATTTCGATAGAATATCCTGGATTGTATCCTGACCCCTGTCCCTGATTCCTTAAATGAGCCTGGTTGCGGTCGTCTTCATCTCATACTTGATTGGCTCCATCTCGTTCGCCGTGCTGGTGAGCCGCGCGTTCGGATTGCCCGATCCGCACACGTACGGGTCAGGCAGCCCCGGCGCAACCAACGTGCTGCGCACGGGAAAGAAGGCGGCGGCGGCGCTGACGCTGCTGGGCGATGCGTTCAAGGGCTGGTTCGCGGTGGTGCTGATCCAGCAGCATGTTATTGCGGAGCCGCTGGCGGCCGGGGCCGCGGCCGTCGCCGTCACGCTCGGCCACATGTACCCGGTGTTCCACCGCTTCCGGGGCGGCAAAGGGGTTGCGACTTCGCTCGGCGTGCTGCTGGCGCTGGACCCCTGGCTCGCCGTGGGCGCGGCGGCGACCTGGTTGATCATCGCCTTCTTCTTCCGCATCTCGTCGCTCTCGGCGCTGGTCGCGGCGGCGTTCGCGCCGTTCTTCGCGTTTTTTCTGCTCGGCATGGGCCGCATCACGCTGGAGTCGGCGATCGGCGTGACGGTCATCTCGCTGCTGCTGGTTTGGCGTCACCGCGGCAACATCCGCAATCTCCTCGCGGGCACCGAAGCAAAAATCGGCGGCAGTGGCACGCCGCAGAACTAGATTTCGTCATGCCCGCGCAGGCGGGCATCCAGGGAAGCAAACGTTGACTGGATCCCCGCCTGCGCGGGGAGGACAACCTCACTGCGTCGCGCTCTCAAGGTTCCAACGTGGCCGCACGGTGAAGCTGCCCTTCCCTGAATCCTTGATCCTTGATCCTTGATCCTGTTGCATTCGCAGCGCCGCTGCGAATGCAATCATGGCGCCGTTGTCGGTGCAGAACTCCAGCTCGGGATAGAACACCTTGGCGCCGCGCCTGGGCGCGGCGGCCGTGAGCCGGGCGCGCAGGGAGAGATTGGCGCCAACGCCGCCCGCGACAACCAGTTGATTGAGCCCCGTGTGCTCGAGCGCCGCGAGCGCCTTGGCGGCGAGCACTTCCACGATCGCGGCCTCGATTTCCGCGGCGAGGTCCGCGCGCGACGCCTCATCCAGCGCGCGCTCCTTCACCACCGTCAGCACAGCGGTCTTCAATCCGCTGAAGCTGAAATCGAGATTGCCGCTCGCGATCATCGGCCGCGGCAGGGTGAAGCGGCCCGCTTTCCCGGTCGCGGCGAGCCGGGCCAGCGCCGGCCCGCCCGGATAACCCAGGCCGAGCAGCTTGGCCGTCTTGTCGAATGCCTCGCCCGCCGCATCGTCCACCGTTTCCCCGAGCAGCTCGTACTCGCCCACCCCGGCGACGCGCATCAGTTGCGTGTGGCCGCCGGAGACGAGCAGGGCGACGAACGGGAAATCCGGCGCCGGCCTGGACAGCAATGGAGAGAGCAGGTGCGCTTCGAGGTGGTGCACGCCGATGGCCGGGATGCCGAGCGCATAGGCGAGGCCGTGGGCGGCCGAGGCGCCGACCAGCAGCGCGCCCGCCAGCCCCGGGCCTTCGGTATAGGCAACGGCGGTGAGTTGCTCCAGGCGGCAGCCGGTCTGCTCCAGCAGTCCGCGGGTGAGCGGCAGCAGGCGCCGGACATGATCGCGGGAGGCGAGCTCCGGCACCACGCCCCCATAGTCGGCGTGCAGCCGCGCCTGCGAATGCAGCGCGTGCCCGAGCAGGCCGCGATCGCCGTCATACAGCGCAACGCCGGTCTCGTCGCAGGAGGTTTCGATGCCCAGGACCCGCATCTCAATCTGTTTGGCAAAGTGTCTTGATGCTTGATATAATACAGGTTTTCCCCATTCACCCCGGGTGAGTTCATGCCGACTGTCAGAGTCAAGGAAAACGAGCCGTTCGAAGCGGCGCTGCGCCGCTTCAAGCGCACCGTGGAAAAAACCGGCCTTCTCACCGAGCTGCGCGCCCGCGAGTACTACGAGAAGCCCACCACCGAGCGCAAACGCAAGCTCGCCGCCGCGATCAAGCGCCATCACAAGAAGCTGCGCGCCCAGTTGCTGCCGCCGCGGATGTATTGAGAGCAGGACCTAGGATTGAGGACTGAGGATTGAGTGGGCTGTCGGCGAAAGCTGGCAGCCTGTTTTATTTTTCCCCCGTCGAATCCTGAAGCCCAACTCAATCCTCAATCCTGATAGCTCAATCCTGCCGTCATGTCGCTCAAAGCCCGCATCAACGATGACGTCAAAGCCGCCATGCGCGGGGGCGACGCACGCCGCCGCGACGCGCTGCGGCTGCTGCTCTCGGCGTTGAAGCAGCGCGAGGTGGACGAGCGCAAGGAGCTTGCCGATGCGGACGTGGTCGCGGTCATCGAGAAGATGATCAAGCAGCGGCGCGAGTCGATCGTCCAGTTCGAGAAGGGCGGGCGCCAGGACCTGGCGCAGAACGAGCAGTTTGAGGTCGAGACCTTACAGGCCTACATGCCGCAGGCCCTGTCCGATGCCGAAATCGAGGCCGCGGTCGCCGAGGCCATTGCGGCGTCCGGCGCCAAGGCCCCGTCCGACATGGGCAAGGTGATGGGCGTCCTCAAGGGCAGGCTCGCCGGACGGGCTGATATGAGCAAGGTATCGGTATTGGTGAAGTCGAAGCTTTCGAACTGATGATACGGGGCTATACTTTCATACGTAAATCATGCGCGGTAATCATTCACCCGTCATTCATTCCACGTCACATTCTTTCCGCGCATGATTCCGCAGTCGTTCATCCAGGACCTCCTCGGCCGGGTCGACATCGTCGAAGTGGTGGACCGGCACGTGAAGCTCAAGCGCGCCGGCGCGAATTACGTCGCGTGCTGCCCGTTCCACAGCGAGAAGTCGCCTTCCTTCACCGTGAGCCCGACCAAGCAGTTCTATCACTGCTTCGGCTGCGGCGCGCACGGCACGGCGGTCGGCTTCCTGATGGAGTACAGCGGCATGGGCTTCGTCGAGGCGGTCAAGGAGCTCGCGCAGAGCGTGGGCATGAAGGTGCCGGAGGAGCCGCGTTCCGAGACGGCGCAGCGCAGGGCCCAGCAAGGCGAAAGCCTGCACGAAGTGCTGCTGCGGGCGGCCCAGCACTACCGCAACCAGTTGAAGGACGCGCCGCAGGCCATCGCTTACCTCAAGAAGCGCGGGTTGTCCGGCGACATCGCCAAGCGCTTCGGCATCGGCTACGTCCCCGACGAATGGCAGAACCTCGCCGCGGCTTTTTCCGATTACGACGGACCGATGCTGGCTACCGCGGGGCTGGTGAAGCAGAAAGAGGACGGCAAGCGTTACGACGTGTTCCGTAACCGCATCATCTTTCCGATCGTGGACGTGCGCGGCAACGTGATCGGATTCGGCGGGCGCGTTTTGGAGGGAGGAGACGCCGAGGCTGCGACGGAAGGGGGCGCGGACTCCGCCGCTCGGGGCTCACCGAAATACCTCAATTCGCCGGAGACGCCGGTGTTCGAAAAGGGGCGCGAGCTCTACGGCCTCTACCAAGCGCGGCGCGCCATTCACGATGCCGGCCGGGTGCTGGTGGTCGAGGGCTACATGGACGTGGTTGCGCTCGCCCAAGCTGGCGTCGAGTACGCGGTGGCGACGCTCGGCACCGCGACGACGCCGCTGCATGTGCAGAAGCTGCTGCGCCAGGCCGATGAGATCGTGTTCTGCTTCGACGGTGACAGCGCGGGCCGCCGTGCCGCCTGGCGCGCCTTGGAGAACAGTCTCGCCCAGCTTGCCGACGGCAAGCAGGTCCGGTTCCTGTTCCTGCCGGAGGGCGAAGACCCCGACACCTATGTCCGCAAGCACGGGAAGGACACGTTCGAGTCGCTGTTGAAAAGCGCCGTGCCGTTGTCGAAGTTCCTGCTGGACGAGCTGACGCGCCGGGTGGATATGGGAACGGCGGAAGGCCGCGCCAAGTGCGTGCACGAGGCGAAGCCGCTGTTGAAGCAGATGCAGGCGAACGCACTCAGGATGCAAATGGTTCGCGAGCTGGCGGAGAAATGCCGGCTTTCGCCCGAAGAGGTTGCGCAGCTTTGCGAACTGGGCGCGGCAGTCACCGCCCGGCAGCAAGCTGCGCCTGCGCGGGTTTTGCGCAGCCCCGTGACCCCGCTCGCGGAACAGCTGTTACGGCTGCTCGTTTTGAGCCCGGGTCTCGCCTTGTCGTTGTCCGACGAGCATCGGGCGCTGCTGGATGCGCCCGAAATGTCCCCTGTCATCGATCTGATCGAAACCGTCAGGGAGAGCGGGGCCACCTCACCGGCCATGCTGTTCGAGGCGACCCGGGAGTCGCAGTACGCCGGGTTCTACCAGGACGTCGCGGCCAGGAGCCTGACCGATGCGGCCGACGACGAGACCGCCAGGACGATACTGGCGGACGTGCTTCTCAAGCTCGAGAGCCAGCGCGTGGAAAGCGAATACAAGCGGCTGACCGCTAAGGAAGTGCGCAACGAGGCCGAGCGCCTGCGCATCCAGGAACTCTATCGGCGGCTGGCCGAACTAAAAGGGGCCGGCGGCGGCGGGGCCCAGCCGCGGGTATGAATGAAAGGCTCGATTGAAGTGTTAGCCCTGCGACCCCACCTACTTCATGCTTCCGGGCCTGCCGGGCTGGCTTGGAAATTGCTTATGCGACAAATAGTTGGGTGGTAACTTCGGGGTGTAACCGGGGTCGAACAAGGGTATAATCCGCGGCTTTTTTGGTGCGGCACGCAAACACGAGCGGGAACGGCGAAATGGCGAAATCCACGAAATCGAAATCCAGGGCGAAAACCGCGGCGCGCAAGAAGATCCATGCCAAGGCGCGGCCCGCCGCGAAACGGCACGCGGCCAAACCGAAGGCCAAGCCGCTCAAGCCGCTGGCCAGGGACCGGCATGTCGCGCTGAAGGCGAAGCCGGCGCAGAAGGACCTGCGCGCGGCCGCCAAGCCACTGCCCAAGGACGGCGCGCAGCCGCCCAAGGCGGGCAAAGTCGCCCAGAAGATGGACAAGGCGACGCTGAAGAAGGCGTTGCTGCAGGAGCGGCTCGCGCGGGCGCAGTTGAAGGCCAAGACGGAAGGCAAGCGTTCCACGCGCGGCCTCACCGCCAAGGAACGGGCGCTGGTCAAGGAATTCGAGCGCCGGGAGCTGTCGCCCGCCGATGCCGAAGCGCGCCGCACGCGGCTGAAGAACCTGATCGTGCTCGGCA
>CAYYZZ010000180.1:0-5628 GCA_964476235.1 uncultured Streptomycetaceae bacterium
GGCGCACCTTCATCAACAAGTACCTGATCATCGACGAGGCGCAGAACCTGACGCCCAAGCAGATGAAGACGCTGATCACCCGCGCCGGGCCGGGCACCAAGGTGGTTTGCCTCGGCAACATCTCCCAGATCGACACGCCCTATCTCACCGAGGGCAGCTCGGGTCTCACCTACGTGGTGGATCGGATGAAAGGATGGCCGCACAGCGGGCACATCACGTTGACGCGCGGCGAGCGCTCGCGGCTGGCGGATTACGCCGCGGAAGCGTTGTAGGAATCGTCTAAGGTCTAATGTCTGAGGTCTAAAGTTCGAAGACAGCCTCACGCGGGTCTCCCCGAGCCGACCTTAGACTTTAGACTTTGGACTTGAGACCTGACGCAACTAGAAGCGGCCGGGGTCCGCGCGGTTTTCGAAGCGGATGTGCTTGCCGAGGAAGGTCAGCTTGATCAGCCCGGTCGGGCCATTGCGCTGCTTGGCGATGATGATTTCGGCTTCGCCTTGCTTCTCCGCATTGCCCGGGTTGTAGACCTCGTCGCGGTAGATGAAGAGGATCAGGTCCGCGTCCTGCTCGATCGCGCCCGAGTTGTGGCTGACGATTCCGTCGGCGAGCCAGGATGAAGGACCTGGAACGGTCAAGTCGAAGACCTCTTCCTCGCCGCACGGCCGGATCGCGACGACGCGGTCCCAGAAAAGATCCGATCGCGACCAGCGTCTCAGGCTTTCGTCGCCCAGTTTGTCGGCGTAGTCATCGAGCGTCGCGCGGGAAGGTGAAAAGCGGAAGTGAGAAGTTCCGCCGTAGGCTGTCCCGCGCAAAGCACTCATGGCTCGCCCCGTAACGCCGCGGGCGCGCATCGAAGCGCGAACATCGGCAAAAGCCTCGAGGGGCAAAGTGTCCACGTTCGTGTTGGCCGTGCAGTCCTCCAACGCGGCCCGGAGTGCGGCGGCTGGTGCGATCCGCGGGCCAAAAGCGCCAACCTTTTCCAGAAACGTCCGTTGATCCTCCGCACCGGATACATCCACCGAGTACACCGGCCGGTAAGAGCCCTTTACGCTCTGGCGAATGCGCGCCACGATGCCGAGGCGCATCAGGAGCCCCGTCACGTCACGTGCCAGGGCGTGGCTGCTCGTCGCGAAATACACGCGGTGGCTGCCCTTCAATCCCGCACCGCGCACCCCGATGCTTCCGTCAGTCGCCCAAAGATGCCGAAGGAGCAAGCCGACCTGGGCATCGGGAAGCTGGAAAACCTCGGGCGGCAATCGCTTCTCATGGCTGCGCTGGCCGTAGACGCCCAGTGCCTTGAGCCATTTTCCGACACTCTCGGCGTGCCACCGATTGCCATTTCCATTGATGAGCAACTGGTGCCACTGCCCTCTACCCGCGTAGCGCTTCACATGCGAGCCCAGCATCCCGGCGGCCCACGTCACGATTTCGCTGTTGGCCTCCGAGGCCGTCGCATAGCGCATCGGTTGATGCTTCAGGTAGCTACCGTCGCCTACCAGGTGCCCGAGCAGCACCAGCTCTTCTTCCTTCCAGGCGTGTCCCACCTGTGGATCGGGAAGGCGGCGAGAAAGCGCGAGCCTTGCTCCGGGCTGAAGCCCCGCGACCGTGACCCATCCGTTCGGGCCGAAAAGTCGATGCTGTGCCGTGGCACGAATCGTCCTGCCGCTTGCCAGGCTTACTTCCATCACCGGCTTGACGCCTTTCGACCATACGCAATCCGAAAACGCCTTCTCGATACGGCCGTCCGAAGACATTGCGAGGACTTCCGGGGTCGTACCAACGAGTTCCCGGATCGGCACTCGCCGTCCGTCGGCAAGATTGACGAGCGTGTCGCCGGTGACACACTCGCGCAGGTCCGACATCATCGGGCGCTTGTCCTGGCGCGACTCCACGCTGCGGTTCAGCTGCGAGAGCGCAACCACGGGAATCTTCAGCTCCTTGGCGAGGCCCTTCAACGAGCGCGAAATCTCGGCGATCTCGGTGGCCCGGTTCTCTTCCCGGCCGCTGCTCGCCGACATGAGCTGCAAGTAGTCCACCACGATCAGCGACAGCCCGCCGCACTGCCGGTGCAGGCGCCGGGCGCGCGAACGCACCTCCAGCGCGTTCAACCCCGCGCCGTCGTCTATGTAGAGCTGCGCCTCGTTCAACTTCCCGACCGACTCGACCATCCGCGACCAGTCCTCGTCCTTGAAGGTCCCGGTGCGCAGTTCGTGCTGGTCGAACCGGCCCACCGAGCCGATCATGCGCATGGCGAGCTGGGTGCCGGACATTTCCATGCTGAACACCGCGACGGATTTTTTCAGCTCCAGCGCGGCGTGCTCGACGATGTTCATTACAAGGGCGGTTTTCCCCATGGACGGCCGCGCCGCGATGATCACGAGCTCGCCCCCCTGCAGGCCCGACGTCATGCGGTCGAGATCGACGAACCCGGTCGCCAGGCCAATGATGTCGCTCTTGTTCTCGCGGTTGTAGAGCATGTCGATGCGCTCGACCGTTTCGGTGAGCAGCGGATCGATCTTGACGAACCCCTGCCGCGACCTGGAGCCCGCCTCCGCGATCTGGAACACCTTGGACTCGGCCTCGTCCACCAGCGCCTTGGCGTCCCGCCCCGTCGGGCTGTAGGCGGAGTCCGTGATCTCGGTCCCCACGGTGGCAAGGCTGCGCATGATGGAGCGCTCGCGCACGATTTCGGCGTAGCGCCGGATGTTGGCGGCGCTCGGGGTGTTCAAAGCCAGCGAGCCGAGATAGGTCCGCCCGCCGATCTCGTCGAGCTTGCCGCTGCGTTCGAGGCTTTCGGCGACGGTCAGCGCGTCCGCGGGATTGCCGTGCTCGATCAACTGCCCGATATGCTGGAAGATGAGGCGGTGATCCGCGCGGTAGAAATCCTGCCCGGTGACGAGGTCCGCCACCCGGTCCCACGCGATATTGTCGAGCAGCAGCCCCCCCAGGACCGACTGCTCCGCCTCGATCGACTGGGGCGGCACCCGCGTGGCCTCGACCTGGGCATCCTTGACGATCGAGGTGACGACCTGGGCTTGGGCCATGATGCGCTGTGTCGGGTGCTTGTTTGTTTGAATTTGCCGTCGCTGACTGCCGACACTTGCCGTTGATGCACTGCCGGTGAAGTTTAAACGAAAAAAAAGGGCTGTCACCAGCCCTTTTTTTTCGTCCGGGAAAACCCGTTGAATTTATGCGCTAAAAATATTTTACTGTTCGCCCAGCACCGAAACGGTGACCGTCACCACGACGTCGGCGTGCAGCGCGATCTTGATCGGGTGGTCTCCGACCTGCTTCAACGGCCCTTGCGGCATGCGGATCGCCGCTTTCGGCACCTCCAGGCCCTGCCCCTTCAGCGCGTCCGAGATGTCCACGTTGCTGACGGACCCGAAGAGCTTGCCGTCCACGCCGGCTTTCTGCGTGATCTGGACCATCAGCCCGTCGAGTTTGGCGGCGTGGCTCTGCGCGCCCGCGAGCGCGTCCGCCTGCGCCTTCTCCAGGTCGGCGCGGCGCTGCTCGAAATCGGCCAGGTTCTGGGGCGTGGCCCGCTTCGCCTTCCCGTTCGGGATCAGATAGTTGCGGGCGAAACCTTCCTTCACCTTGACGACGTCGCCCAGGCTGCCCAGGTTGGCGATTTTTTCCAGCAATATCACTTGCATATCAGTTCCTTTCGGACAGTGGGCAGTTATCAGCCGTCAGTTGGCAATTGTGAGTTGCTGCAAACTGTCCACTGCAAACTGCAAACTGCTTCAGTGCAGATCGGTATACGGCAGCAGCGCGAGAAAACGCGCGCGCTGGATCGCGACGCTCAACTGGCGCTGGTAGCGCGCCTTGGTGCCGGTGATGCGCGCCGGGATGATCTTGCCGTTCTCGTTGATGAATTCCTTGAGGATACCGATATCCTTGTAGTCGATCTCTTTCGTGCCGTCGGCGGTGAAGCGGCAGAATTTCTTGCGCCGGAATAGCTGGTTGCGGCCGGTGCGCGTGTCCTTGCCCTTGCCCTTCGCGAATTTGCCCTTGCCTTTGCCCCGTCCACGGCCACCGCCGCGGGACATGCCCTGTCTTGCCATCGCCATAACGCTATTCCTTTATCTCTCGTGCTTCGGTTACATGCAGTATCAGTTGCGCGCTCATGCGGTTCTTGCGGTTGAGAAACCCGTTCACTTTGACCGCCTGTCCCGGCTTCAGCCGGGACATCGCCACCGCCACCTCCGCCATTGCCACGCCGCCCATCTCGCATTCGACCTGGCGCTTCAGCCCGGCCTCCGTCTGGCGCGACTGGTGCATCAATTTGAAGCTGAGCAGCGGGATGCCGGCGGGAGTGTAGCGCAACGGCTCGATGGCGGTGAGTTCGCCGCTCAGCGCGATCTCGTTCGCTTCGATCATTGAATCTCGTGTAAACGCGTGACAATGCGTTTGCACCTCGAATCTCCCTTCTCCTCACGGGAGAAGGGCGGGGATGAGGAATGAGCGACATCACACATCGTTACGACGCTCATAAGAGCTCCAAACAGGGTGAAACACGTGATGCGCTGGCACGATGTTTGGAGCTCTATGCCGCCGCCTCTTCAGCCGGCGCCGGTGGCGCCGTGGGCCTGGCGCTTTCCTCCGCGGCCGGCGCGGTCAGCGATCTCGATTTCTCTTCCTTCATCATCGGCGAAGGCGCCGTCATCGGCTCACTCATCTTGACGATGAGGTGGCGCAGCACGGCGTCGTTGAATTTGAAGGCGTGGTCGAGCTCGCCCAGCGTCTCGTTGTCGCACTCGACATTCATCAGCACGTAGTGCGCCTTGTGGACTTTCTGGATCGGGTAGGTCAGCTGGCGCCGGCCCCAGTCTTCCAGCCGGTGGATCTTGCCGTTGCGCCCCGTGACCATCTGGCGGTAGCGCTCGACCATGCCTGGAACCTGCTCGCTCTGGTCCGGATGGACGATGAAAACGACCTCGTAATGCCGCATCAGCACGTTTCCTTATGGGTAAAGCCTCCCGCGATGTGCACGCGGTGAGGCAAGGAACCACTCTAGCCCTCTTCAAGAGGGTGTTAGGTGGGGGGGAAAACCGAAGGCGCGGATTATACAGGACTTTTCATGCCGGTCAATCGGAAATAGATGGAAACTAGAAGCAACCGCGCGACGTGCAGCGGACCCCGCTGCCCCCGCCACCGGATACCGCTACACCACCGCCACCTCCGCCCGAGGACCCCCCCGTGCAGCTCTTCTTCTTCTGCATCTCGCGTTTTTCCTCCTCCTGCTTCTTGTCTTCCGCGCCGGCGGAAGCGGCCGTTGCTTCCGCCTGGGAAGTCGTGCCCTGGTCCATCGCGATGACCACGGTCTGGGCGGCTGCAACCACAGCGGGCGGGGGCTGCGAGGCGCCGGCGGCGCCGGCTATGACGTTAACACTGGAAGCAAGGTAACCGACCGTCATGGACGGCGTTGCCGGGAAGTTGGTCGAAGCAAAGATCCCGCTCATCGCCCCGCCACTTTGGACAACGGTGACCGTCTCGCCCCCGATGGGCGTGAAACCGTTGACCAGCGTGGCGCTCAGGGCGCCGCCGAGGGTGACGTTGCCGGTCACGTCCAGCAGGTCGTACGCTCCCGGCGCGGTCCCGCCGATCTCGATATTCAGCGTGCCG
>CAYYZZ010000181.1:0-5619 GCA_964476235.1 uncultured Streptomycetaceae bacterium
GTCGGCGAAGCCGCCGGCCGCGAAGGCCACGATGACGCGAACCGGCTTGTAGGGGTAGGCCTGCGCCCCGGCCACGACAGGGTGGCCCAGGAATACAGCGACGCCTAAAACGGAGATGGCCCGTACGAAACCGCTTTTTGAGTTCATGATTTCTCCTCCTTGTTATGACGGCCGCCTGCGATGGCCCGGTTTCAGGGCCCTTTTTAACGCAGACAATACGCTGTGAAGCGTCAGCTGGGCAAGGCGAGAATCGAATATCGTGATTCGTGATTCGTGAATCGACTTTATTCTTTGCTCTCCTGGCGCCTCTGCGGTTCGGTCCCATTGAAGAGGAACAAAAACAGAGTCGATTCACAATTCACGATTCACGGCCTTTGTTGAAGCGCTTGTAAACCTTGCGCACATTGCCGTGGAAGACCTTCTCCCGGTCGGCCGGCGAGAGATCGAGCGAGTCTATGTAGCGCCTGGTGTCGTCGTAGTGATGGCCTTTTTCGGGGGCTATTCCCTTCACCGCGCCGCCGCTTCGGCGGACACGCCTCGCTAGACGCGCAGGCCGCGTGTCTGGTCGTTGAACAGCTCGTTGACGTCGTACTGCCGGGGTATGAGCCCCTGCTGCGCCGAATACTTGACGATCAGCTCGAGGCTCGTGCGCGCCGCCTCGACGCCGAGCGGGAAGGGGTCCAGGCCGTCCTTCGAGGGGCCCGCGGCCTTCCTGCTTTCGGCGAGCAGGCGAAACACCTCCTGCACAAGCCACGGGCTGGACTTGAGCAGCGACTCACGCATGACGACCATGTGGTTGATCGGCACCGTTGCGTAACGCTGATACCAGGTCTTCGCGGCCGCATCGGGATTGGCGATGACCGGCCGCACGCGCGGGTCCTTGAGGTTCGCACCGGTAAGCACCGCGGCGTCCAGCTCGCCCGCGACCAGCATGGCCATCGGGTCCTTGCCGGCGGCGGCGCGCTCGAACCCGGCCGGGTCGCGGACCTCGGCGACGTGCGGGTCCTCGAAGGTCACCCAGTGCACGCGATCAAGATCGAGGCCGTAGTCGTTCTGCAGGATGCCGCGCACCCAGGTCACCGTCGTCACGGAATGCGAGCGGACGCCGACACGGCAGCCAGCGAGATTCGCGGGCGCGAGCGGCTTGTCGGCGCGGCAGACGATGGATTCGTGCTGGAATTTCCCGCGCACCACGACGGGCAGCAGCACGAGCGGCTTGCCGTGCGCCTTCGCCATGAGGTACGTGGCGATGGCGAGCTCCGCCACGTCGAACTCGAGATCGCGCACCACCCGCTTGAACGCGTGGTTGGGCGTCTTGACCTCGGCAAAATCGAAAGCGAGACGCGGGGAGCGCAGCTCTCCCTGCTTCAGTGCGCGCGTGTTGGGGTAATCACCCAGCAGCGCTTTCAGCCTGATGACCTCGCTGTTGCTCATGTGTCGTTCCTCCTCATTCGCTTCGCAGTGACGGGTAATGGGTGATGGGGGTAACCTAAGGCAAAAGGGAAAAGGGAAAAGGGAAAAGAGAAAAGAGTTTTCGTCACCCGTAATCGTCACCGGTCTGGTCAGTCGGCCAGCGCCGGGTACAGGGCCTGGGCCGTCCGGTGCAGGATCCAGTCCTGGTCCAGCTGCGGCAGCGAAGCCAGCGCCTGCTTCGCCTTCGTCACGAACTGCTCGAGCGTGCCCTCCGAAGCGGGGTAGTTCGAGCCCCAGGCAATGCGCGAGGCGCCGAACTCCTTCACGAGGCGGCCGAAGAACGTCTCCGGCGTCGCCTTGCCCTTGCGCGAGTCCTCGACGTTGCGGCTGGTGAGCTTCAGGTACACATTGCCGTAGCGCGCGAGGTCGAACAGGAAAGACGCCTTGGGATACGGCGGCCCGTCCTCGATGCCGGGCTTCAGCAGGTGGTCGAGGATCACGCGGATCGTCGGATAGCGCTTGAGCAGCTTCTCCAGCTGCGGGATCGCCGCCGGCGTCATCTGCATGCAGATCGGGATGTTCAGCTCGCCGGCGCACTCCCATGCCGGAACGAGCCGCGGGTCCTCGAGCCAGGGCTGCTGCCCCGGCATGGTGCTGCCGGTCGTGAACAGGCGCAGCCCGCTCAACTTGCGGCCCACCCAGTAGCGGATTTTCTCGGGAGCGTCGGGCGCGAGCACGTCCACCGAGAAAACAGCGGTGAAGCGGTCGGGCCGCGAGGCGACCGCGTCGGCCACGTACGAATTGTCGTAGCCGTATACCGTGGAAGCGTGGACAATGGCCGCCTTGCCGACGCCCGCCTGGTCCATCGCGGCGATCAGCTGCTCGAAGCTGACCGGCCTTTTCTGCGACCAGCCGGACTGCTCGCCGCCCAGCGGCGACAACGGGTAGCGCCGGGTGTCGCTGGAGATGATGTGCGGATGGATGTCCGCTACTTTCGTCGCCATGCGTCTTCCTTTTCAATCGTGGGTTGAACTAACAAGGATGAATGCGGAAGGATGAAGGATGAAGTAAAGAGCGAAGCGCAGGAATAAATCAATCAGGGACTACGTTCGCCTCATCCCTCATCCCTCATCCCTCCGGGTTGAGGAACATCTCTCCCGCCGAATACTTCTTCTTCAGCAGTCCCTGCTGGTGGCAATAGGCGATGAGCGCGTCGATCGCGGGACGGTTGGCCTTGACGCCGTAGGGCAGCGGGTCGCCGACGACGGCGGCCATCTGCCGGTAGAAATCGTCCTTGTCCGACACGGATTCGCCGGCCTTGAGTTGCGCGCGGTAGCGCTCCTTGGATTCGACGAACGCATCGAACAGCGCCTTCGCGACCCACGGTTGCCTGGCGAGCAGCTCGTCCTTGACCACGATCAGCCCGTGCACGGGGTAGATCCCGGTCTTGCGGAACCATTCCACTTCCAGCCGCGGAGCGTCCGGGAAAAGTTCGACGTAGTTGGGCGGGCGCTGGCCGCTGGCTACCCAGCCTTCCTTCGGCGGACCGGCCCGGCCGATGCCCGCATTATCGGTGAACGCGGCCTGCAGCTCGCCCGCCGCCATCATGTCGACCAGTGAGCGCCCCGCCGGCGCGTGCATGACGTTGGGCGGCAGCCGCAGGTTCTTCACGTGCTCCTCGTCGTCCACCACCCAGGTGACCCTGGAGATGTCCACGCCGTAATCGTTCTGCAGGATGCCGCGCGTCCAGATGCCGGTCGTCACCGAGTACGCGCGCACGCCGGCCTTCTTGCCTTCGAGGTCCCTGGGCGCGCGGATGCCGGCGTCATCGCGGTAGACGAAACCCGCGTGGTGAAAGCGCCGGTAGATGAACACCGGCAGCGCTTTGAACGGCGAGCCGGCTTCGCGGGCAATCATGTAGGTCGCGGGCGCCATCTCGCACACGTCGAACTCGACGTCGCGCACCATGCGCCGGAACGCGGCGATAATGGGCTTGACCTCGATGAAGTCGGGCTTCACCCCCGCGATGGGCACCTTGCCCTGCTTGAGCGCGGCGGTGTGCCCGTAGGTGGCGATGGCGATCTTGAGCGGCAGTGCGGCTTGTGCTTGTTGTGGCATCAAAACTTCTCTCTTATGAACCGACCACTGGGATCACCCATCACGAGATTCACTTGCGCGGAATGTTGGCGCGCTCGATCACTGCCTTCCACCGGCCGATCTCGGACTTCATCCGCGCGCGTGTCTGCTCTGGCGTGCTGGGATACGGCTCCGCGCCCAGGGCGTTCAGCTTCTGCTTCACGTCGGGCGAGCCCAGCGCGGCCACGATTTCCTTGTTCAGCCGCTCCACGATTGCGCGCGGCGTCTGGGCGCGAACCGAGACGGCGTTCCACGATGACACCTCGAAACCCGCAAGGCCGGCCTCACTGGTGGTCGGGACATCCGGGATGTCGGCGTGACGTTTCGCCGCGGCGACGGCCAGCGCTCTCAACGCGCCCGCCTTGATGTGCGGGATGGCCGGCGGCGCGAACTCGAAGGCGACGTCGATATTGTCCGAGCGCAGCGCCGTTACGAGCGCGGGCGTGCCATTGAACGGCACGACCTGCGCCTCGATCCCGGCGACCGACTTGAACAGTTCAGCCGACAGGTTCTGCGTGGAGCCGATGTTAATGCTGCCGAGGTTGAGCTTGCCCGGGTTCTTCCTGGCGACCGCGATGAGATCGGCGAGGCTGGACAGCTTCGAACCGGATGAAGCGACTATCACCAGGTCGAAGGCCGCCAGCGTCGACACCTGCGTGAAATCGGTGAGGATGTTGTACGGCAGCGACTTGAACAGCGTCGCGCTGATCGCGGTGCCGTTGCCGGCGAGGATCATGGTGTAGCCGTCGGCGGCCGATTGCATGGCCGCGGTCGCGGAGAAGATCATGCCCGCGCCGGGGCGGTTGTCCACCACCACCTGCTGGCCCATGTTGTCGCTCATCTTCTGCGCGACCGTGCGCGCGGTCAGGTCGCCGATGCCGCCGGGAGCGAACGGCACCAGGAAGCGGATGGGCTTGGACGGAAACCCCTGCGCGGCAGCGGCACAGCATGCCGCCGCGAGCGCGGCCGCGGCGAACCAGCGGCAGATACCGAGTATCGGCGTGTTCATCTGTCTCCTCCTATAGTTAGGAGCGACCCGTGCGCGTGCCCGCAAAGTCAAAGCGGCACGGCGGATCACTTCATCACTTCGTCACCAGCGTTAGCGATCCAGCTTCCTCGTCACGTCATCAAACAGCTCGTCCACCGTGTAGCGCTTCGGAATGAGCCGCTGCTGGTAAACGTATTCGATCGCGACCTCGAGGTTGCGCCGGTTCTCTTCCAGGCCGATCGGCGTCATGTCGAGCGCACCGGGAGCGGGCACGGGCGCGAGGCGCTTGCTCTCGTGGAGCAGCCGGTACACTTCCCGGACTGCGTCAGGGTTGGACTTCGACAGAGATTCCTTGACCACCACCATATGGTTGATCTGTATCGCGCGGTTGCGGGCATGCCAGTCGCGCGCCGCCTGGTCCGGATCCGGAATGAGCCGCTTCAGGCGCGGGTCCTTTAGCGTTTTGTCACCGAGCACCATGGCGTCCAGCTCTCCATCCAGCAGCATCGAGAGCAGGTCGCGGCCCGCGGGCGCGCGCTCGACCGAGGGCGGGTCCTTGAATTCCGCCACGTGCGCTTCCTCGGACGTCACCCAGCGGACGCTATTGAGATCAAGCCCGTAATCGTTGGCGAGTATTCCGCGGAGCCACATGGTCGTCGTCACCGAGTAGGAACGGATTCCGACGCGGCGCCCTTTCAGGTCACCGGGGCGAAGCTCGCCGCGCGTCGCGTTGTAGACGATGAACGGGTGCTGGAAGCGGCTGAGAACCACCACCGGCAGCAGGACGTACGGCTTGCCGTGCGCCTTGGCCATCAGGTAGGTCACGATCGCCAGCTCCGCGACATCGAACTCGAGATCCCGCACCACGCGCTTGAATGCGACGTACGCCTGCGGGATGTCGGCAATATCCAGGGCAACATGGGGCGAGGTGATCTCGCCTCTCTTCAGCGCCAGGGTGGTGGGGTGATCCCCGAGCAGCGTCTTCAGGCGGAGGGGAGTCGATGGCACTCGGTCATTTCCTTGGGGAAGTTTGCAGTGGGCAGTTTGCATGGATTAGTTGGCAGTTGACAGTGGGCAGTTGA
>CAYYZZ010000182.1:0-5544 GCA_964476235.1 uncultured Streptomycetaceae bacterium
CAGATAAACGCGGATCAGACCAAAATAAAAAAGACTCTTGAAACAATCATTTTTTGTAGATTTTATTCTTGATTTTCATCAGCGTGTATCTGCGTTTATCTGCGGTTAAATCTTATGCTTTTTGCGGTAGGGGCCGAAGATGTCATCGAGCGTAGGTTCCCTCGGTGGGATGGTGCGGACGATGCGGGTGATGTTCATGAAGTGCTTGTAGTTCAGGTTGTCCGAGAAGCTGTTGCCGCCCCAGGTGCCGCAGCCCATCGACAGCGAGAACGGCATGCCGTTGTCGAAGCTGCCGCCGGTGGCGAAGGTGTGCGCCTGCTTCACGATCACGCGCGCGACCGTCATCTCGTGCGCCAGGCGCTGGATGTGCGCCTCGTCCTCGCTGTAGATGCCGCAGGAGTGGCCGTTGCCCTGGTAGTCGTAGATGGCGCGCAAGGTGTCGAAGGCGTGATCGAAATCGCGCGCGCGGTAGACGGTGAGCACCGGGGAGAGTTTTTCGCCGGAGTAGGGGTGGTCCCGGCCGGCGCCGGATTCTTCCACCATCAGGCATTTCGCGTTGACCAGTTCGGCGCGGGAGAGCCCCGCCAATGCGCAGATTTTCTTTACCGGCTGCGCGGTCACGGCGGGCGACAGCATGCCGCCCGGAAACATGGCCTTCTGCAGGCTGGCTTTTTCCTGGGCCGTGAGCAGGGCGCCGCCTTCCTTCGCGAGGGCCGCGATCATCCGGTCGTAAACCCGGTCGTGCACGATGACGGCGTTCTCGGAAGAGCAACTGGTCGCGTTGTCGAAAATCTTCGAGGCCATGATCTTTCTCGCGGCGTCGGCGCAATCGGCGCTGTCGTCCACGATCACCGCCACATTGCCGGTGCCGACTCCCAGCGCGGGCTTGCCGCTCGAATAGCCCGCGCGCACGTTGTTCTGCGAGCCCGTTACCACCACCAGGTCCGCCTGCTTCATAAGTTCGTTGGTGAGCTCCCTTGTGACCGGCGCGGGCAATTGCTGGACCACGTCGGCCGGTGCGCCGGCGCGCTTCAGCTCCTGGTGCACGTACTTCAGCAGCAGGGTGCAGGTGCTGTAGCCCTTGGGCGAGGGCGCGACGATCACGGCGTTGCCGCACTTCAGCGCGTTGATGATGTTATTGGCCGGGGTGGCCGCCGGGTTGGTCGAGGGCACTGCCGCCGCTACCACGCCCACCGGGTGCGCGATCTCGGTGAGGCCCTTCTCGGGGTACTCGGCGATCACGCCGGTGGATATCGCGCCCTTAAGGTCCCTGAGCAGGCCGAGCGTCTTGCGGTGGTTCTTGACGATCTTGTCGGCGACCACGCCCAGCCCGGTGTCCTTCACGGCAAGCTCGGCGAGCGCCCGGTTGTGATCCGGGTTCATGATCGCCCAGCCAACCGCGGTCACGACCTCGTCAAGCTGCGCCTGGGTCGAGCGCCCGTAGATTTTCTGCGCAGCACGCGCTTTGCGTACGAGGGCGGCCACGATGCCTCTGGCGGCGCTGGAGTCCTTGGATGAATCGGCGCGCGTTGCCATTAACTTTCCCGGTCTGTGCGATTAGCCAAAGCCCTGATGATACCGCTTGCCGGGAGTTTGTCGGAGTCGGTCCGACAACCTCTTATTACTAGAACGTATCTCAAAAATCCGAAAACAGAATTAACCACAGATAAACACAGATGAACACGGATGAAATCCCCTACTGAACAAGGTATTGGGTTTTAGTATCTGTGACTATCTGTGTTCATCTGTGGTTCCATTTCGTTTTTGAAACAGCTTCTACAGACCTTGTCACCGCCCTGGCCGCCGTTGATGCAGTGCATCGGTACGCATGCAAAAGGGGCGACGCGTAGAAAAGAAAATGCTAGACTTCATAGAAGAAAAACGACGACCATTGGTGAAATGGACGAAAAGAAACACGCCAGATTTCAGGGAAGGCTGGTCTTCGTCGGGTTCGGCTCCATCGGGCAAGGCACACTCCCTCTGATCCTGCGGCATATCGACATGCCGCGGGACCGCATCACCATCCTCACCGGGGACGACCGGGGCCAGAAGGAAGCCGAGCAGTACGGCATCAAGTTCATCGTCAATCCCCTCCAGCGCGACAACGTCCGGCAGATACTCGACCCGATGCTGGGTAAGGGCGACTTCCTGCTCAACCTCTCCGTGGACGTTTCAAGCGCGGTGCTGATCGAGTACTGCCTGCAGCGTGGCATCCATTACCTCGATACCTGCATCGAGCCGTGGCACGGCATGTACACGGATGGATCGCTGCCCCTGGCGAAGCGATCGAATTACGGCTTGCGCGAGGAGGCGCTGGCGCTGGGGAAGCAGTACCCGAAAGCAGCCACCGCCGTGCTGACCCACGGCGCGAACCCCGGCCTGATCTCGCACTGGGTCAAGCAGGGCATGGTCAATGTCGCGCGCGACGTGTGGGACGACGTGAAGCCCCCCAAGACCAAGGAGGAGTGGGGCCGGCTGGCGATGAAGCTCGGCATCAAGGCCATCCACTGCGCCGAGCGCGATACCCAGGTCGCCGAGCCGCGCAAGCAGCGCAACGAGTTCGCCAACACCTGGTCGGTGGACGGTTTCGTCAGCGAGGGGCGCCAGCCGTCGGAGCTCGGCTGGGGTACGCACGAGAAACATTTCCCGCCCGATGGCCACCGCCACGACTACGGTTGCGGCTCGGCCATCTATCTCGGACGTCCGGGCATGTCGGTGAGGGTGCGTTCGTGGACGCCGGACGAGGGATCGTACCACGGTTTTCTGATCACTCACGGGGAAGCGATCTCGATCTCGGACTACTACACCGTCAGGGAGAACGGCAAGGCGGTCTATCGCCCGACCTGCCATTACGCCTACCATCCGTGCGACGACGCGGTGCTGTCGAACCACGAGATGGGCGGCAAGAACTGGGTCGCGCAGCCCAAGTACCGCATTTTCATGGACGAGATCTTCGAGGGCGTGGACGAGCTGGGTGCGCTGCTGATGGGGCACCCCAAGGGCGCCTATTGGTACGGCTCGCGGCTCTCGATCCAGCAGGCGCGCAAGCTCGCCCCGTTCAACAGCGCAACCAGCCTGCAGGTGGCAGTCGGCGTGCTCGGCGCGGTGGTATGGGCACTGGAAAACCCCGATCGCGGCACGGTGGAGCCGGACGACCTCGACTACCGGCGGGTGCTCGACATCGCGGACCCGTACTTGGGCGACATCGTCGGCAAGTACTCCGACTGGTCGCCGCTGAAGGACCGCGGCTGGCTGTACAACGAGGATGCGGACGTGGACCAGTCGGATCCGTGGCAGTTCAAAAACTTTCGTGTCGTGTGACACGAAAGTTTTAAATGGAGCCACGGATGAATACAGATAAACACAGATAAAATAAGACGAAAGATCAAAAGAGAACGGGCACGCGAGCGTGCCCGTTTTTGTTTTATGCCGACAGGAAAGCGGTCAGCGTAATTTATGGCGCCAACGCGTGAGCCTTTTTACCCCGTGGGCTCGCGCCGGGCGCAATAGATGGGCGACCAATTCTTACCTTCTAGTGTCGGCGGTCTCTCGGGTAGTGGAAATCTCAACCGGGAAACCGGAGCTCTTCCACTCCGGATATCCTTCCTCCAGCCGGCGCGCGGCGTAACCTTTGCTGCGCAGCTTGCCGACCGCATCAACCGAAAGCAGGCAGTACGGCCCGCGGCAGTAAGCGATAATCTCCTGCGAGCGCGGTAGCTGATGCAGGCGCTTTTCGAGTTCGGCGAGCGGAACGTTGATTGCGCCACGGATGTGCCCGGCGGCGAATTCTTCCGGCGGCCGCACGTCGATCACGGTTACGAGGCCATTGCGCACGCGCTCCAGGAGATCTTTCGCTGGCACCGGCTCGAGTGCGTCGCGCTCCGACAGGTAGCTCCGCACCAGGTGCTGCACTTCGACCAGGTTGTTTTCCGCCACCTCCCGCAACGCCGAGATGAAACGCACCACACCATCGCCGGCGATTCGGTAGAACACGAACAGACCCTCCTTGCGGTTCTTCACCAGTCCCACGCGCAGCAGGTGTTGCAGGTGCTGGGAGGTGTTTGCCACCGAGAGCCCCGTCATCTGAGCGAGTTGGTCCACCCTACGCTCGCTCTGAGCCAGGAACTCCAGTAACTCCAGCCGGCGACCACTGGAGATGGCCTTGCTGACCCTGGCTAACTCATTAAAAACATTATATTTCCAGGATTGGCTTGACATATTTTGTGCGAGCGGAATATATTCAAGAGATCAATTGAATACTATAATATGGTCCCGGTCAATGCTGTGAGGCATTGTAACCGCGATCAGTTGGAGAGACTGGAAATGGCAGATTGGCTGCTCGATCATGAAGGCGGACTGCGGCTAGCAGCCTTTATCGGCACTTTCGCCTTGGTCGCGTTGTGGGAGACATTCGCGCCGGCTCGCACGCTGTTGCTCGAGCGTTCGCAACGCTGGACGCGCAATCTCGGCGTCGCCGCGCTCAACACCCTGCTGCTGCGGCTGCTGTTACCAGCCGCCGCAGTCGGCATGGCAGCCTTCGCCTTGCATCAAGGGTTCGGTCTGTTCCGGCTCGTCGAACTCCCCTACACGGTCTCGATCCTGCTCGCACTGCTGGCGCTCGATTTCGCTATTTACCTGCAGCACGTGCTGTTCCATCACGTCCCTGCGTTGTGGCGACTTCACCGTGTGCACCACGCCGACCTCGACTTCGACGTGACCACTGGCGCTCGTTTTCATCCCCTCGAGGTGCTGCTTTCGATGGCGTTCAAGTTCGCAGTGATCGTCGTTCTTGGCCCGCCGGTTATTTCGGTGCTGGTATTCGAGTTACTGCTCAGCACGACCTCGCTCTTCAACCACGCCAACGCAACATTGCCGCCTCGCTGGGACCGTATCACGCGCTGGCTGCTGGTGACGCCTGACATGCACCGCATCCACCACTCGGTGCTCGAGCGCGAGCGCAACAGCAACTTCGGTTTCTGCCTGCCGTGGTGGGATCGGGTATTTGGAACCTATCGCGGCGATTCGGCCGCCGGACAGCGCCTGATGACAATCGGATTGGGCGACGAGCGTGATCCACAGCGGTGTTCGACGCTTACCGGCATACTGGCGATGCCTTTTACCAAGATTTCTACGGTCGCTGAATGGCGATCAGTGCGCATTTCTCCGTGATGTCTTGCTCGTCGCCGTTGGAAAAAGCTCTCAGTGGCGCCGCTTTCATCACGGTCATATACTGATTAACCACGATCCGAACAAAAACCTCGTCCTCAGCGTGCCGCAGGCAGGCGGAGGTATCGGTCGAATTACTCCACCGGATGGAGGTCGCCATGTCGATTGCATGTCCCGTCAGTCTGGATCGCGAAAAACTCAAGTCCGAAGTCCGGGCCACCTACGCCAGGGTCGCCGAGAACCCGCAGGGTGAGTTTCATTTCCACCGCGGCCCGGAGTATGCCGCGCGTCTTCTGGGGTACGACCTGGCGGAACTCAAGTCACTGCCGCAGATTGCTACCGCACCGTTTGCTGGTGTCGGCAATCCTTTCCTGATGG
>CAYYZZ010000183.1:0-5533 GCA_964476235.1 uncultured Streptomycetaceae bacterium
CATGCGCGGTGATGCCGCGCGCGGCCACGACCGCGTCGCGCAGGAAATCCGGCATCTCTACTTGCGCGAGCCGCTCCTCGGAGAGTTCCACCAGCGCCTCGCCCATGTCCTGAAGCTCGTGAACTGCCTGCTTGCGCCGCGTCTTGCTAATCGGCGTTCCATCGCTCATAACTGATCACCGCAGGAAAAGGGCGCGCATAGGATCTTGATATACATCTGTGAACGCCGATTTACGACAAACGAAATCAAATGAGCCGTGGTGTTTTTAATACGTCGCCGGGAGTCGCAAGCAATTCAGCCGAAGCTGCTATGATACCCACCTTCATTTGACTATCAGTGTACAGCTATTGGCCTTGTCGTCATTTATGGCTGATAGAGGATCGCTATCAGCCATGCCTGACCCGCATTTTTCCCACAGCGCCGACCAGCTGAAGCAGATCGCGAAGGACGTGCTCGATTACGCCGTGAAGCGCGGCGCCAGCGCCGCCGAATCCGAAGTGAGCGAGGGCACCGGCCAGACGGTGACGGTGCGGCAGGGCGAGGTCGAGACCATCGAGTACAACCGCGACAAGGGCATCGGCGTCACCGTCTATATCGGCCAGCAGCGCGGGCATGCCAGCAGCACGGATTTTTCCCCGCAGGCGGTCCGCGACACGGTGGACGCCGCGCTCTCGATCGCGCGCTTCACCGCGGCCGACGATTGCGCCGGGCTGGCGGACCCGGACATGCTCGCGCGCGACATCCCCGATCTCGACCTCTGGCATCCCTGGGGGCTGACGGTCGAGCGCGCCATCGAGCTCGCCAAGGCGTGCGAGGCGGCCGGTTTCGCGGTGGACAAGCGCCTGACCAACTCGGAGGGCGCAACGGTCTCGACGCAGGGATCGCATTTCGTCTACGGCAATACCCTCGGATTCCTGGAGGGCTATTCCGGCTCGCGCCACGGCCTGTGGTGCGCGCTGATCGCGGGCAAGGGCGACGAGATGCAGCGCGACGACTGGTACGAGACGAGCCGCGATCCCGGCGAGCTGCCCGATCCGGCCAGCGTGGGGCGCCGCGCCGGCGAGCGCGCCGTGCGCCGGCTCGCCGGGCGCAAGATCGCGACGACGCAGGCTCCGGTGCTGTTCGAGGCGCCGATCGCATCGAGCCTGCTCGGGCATTTCGTATCGGCGGTTTCCGGCGGCAACCTCTACCGCAAGTCCTCGTTTCTGCTCGACAGCGCCGGCCAGGCGGTGTTCGCGCCGCTCGCGAACGTGAGCGAGCAGCCGCACGTCAGGCGGGGCCTGGCGAGCACGGCGTTCGACGAGGAGGGCGTGGCGACCCATCCGCGCGAGGTGGTGAAGGGCGGCGTGGTGCAGGGCTATTTCCTCGGCAGCTACTCGGCGCGCAAGTTGAAGCTCAAGTCCACCGGCAACGCCGGCGGCAACCATAACCTGGTGCTGCACGATACCGGCACCGATTTCGCGGGCCTGTTGAAGACGATGGGCACCGGGCTGCTGGTCACGGAACTGATGGGGCAGGGCGTCAACGCGGTAACCGGGGATTATTCGCGCGGCGCCGCGGGCTTCTGGGTGGAGCGCGGCGAGATCACCTACCCGGTGCACGAGATCACCATCGCCGGCAATCTGAAGGACATGTTCCGCGGCATCAGCGCCGTCGGCAGCGACGTGGTGCGGCGCGGCTCGCGCTATTGCGGCTCGATCCTGATCGATAAAATGACCATTGCCGGCGACTAGCGCCGCTAGGCGTGGTGCAGTGTTGAGTGTTTAGTGTTGAATGTTGAGTTGCATTAAACCAAGCGTTTAGCATTCAAAACTCAAAACTCAAAACTCAAAACTCAAAATTCAACACTTCAGTGAAGGGGGGCCATGAAAAGACGCTCATTCCTGAAAAAAGCGGCAGTGGGTCTTGCCGCGGGGACGGTGGCGGCGCCGGCGATCGCGCAATCGCGGCCGACGATGCAGTGGCGCCTGGCGTCGAGCTTTCCCAAGTCGCTCGACACGATTTATGGCGCGGCGGAGAACCTCTCGAAGCGCGTGTCCGAGACGACCGACGGCAAGTTCCAGATCCGCGTGTTCTCGGCGGGCGAGCTGGTGCCGGGGCTGCAGGTACTCGATGCCGTCCAGAACGGCACGGTGGAGTGCGGGCATACCGCGCCGTACTACTATATCGGCAAGGATCCGGCCTTCGCATTCGCGACGGCGCTCCCGTTCGGGCTGAACGCGCGCCAGCAAAACGCCTGGATGTACTACGGCGGCGGGCTGGAGGCGGTGGCGGATCTCTTCAAGGATTACGGCTGCGTGCAGTTCGTGGCCGGCAACACCGGCGCCCAGATGGGCGGCTGGTTCCGCAAGGAGATCAAGAGCGTGGAGGACCTGAAGGGCCTCAAGTTCCGCATCGGCGGGTTGGGCGGCATGGTGCTCGCCAAGCTCGGCGTGATCGGACAGCAGATTGCGGGCGGCGATGTCTACCCGGCGCTCGAGCGCGGCACCATCGACGCGGCGGAGTGGGTCGGCCCCTACGACGACGAGAAGCTCGGCTTCCACAAGGTCGCGAAGTACTACTATTACCCCGGCTGGTGGGAGGGCGGCCCGCAACTCTCCATCATCGTCAATCTCAAGAAGTGGGACGAGCTGCCGAAGGCTTACAGGTCCGCGTTCGAGGCGGGCTGCGCCGAGGCCAACGTCCACATGCTCGCGCGCTACGACGCCAAGAACCCGGAAGCGCTGCGCCGCCTGGTCGCGAGCGGCACGCAACTGCGCGCGTTTTCCCGGCCGGTATTGGAGGCGAGCCTGAGGGCAGCCAACGAGCTCTACGGGGAACTGGCGCAGAAGAGCGCGCATTTCAGGCGCATATTCGAGGGCTGGAACCGCTTCCGCACCGAGCAATTCCTGTGGTTCCGCGTCGCGGAGGCGAGCTACGACAACTTCGTGTTCTCCTCGGCGGCCAGGCCCGCGGCCCCGTCCAAGAAATAACAGAAAGCGGGCGCAATCCCGGGAACCCCGTGCCATGGCACGGGGTTTTGTATTCTGCCGGGGCTTTTAGAGCCCTAACAGGTTGTTGAAAAACCATCTACGCTTGGCGAAGACGTCATTCCCGCGACGGCGGGTATCCCCTTCCCCCGCTTGCGGGGGAAGGTAGGATGGGGGCAGCAATAATTGATTTATATTACAGTCGATTTTCTGGACTCCCGCCTACGCGGGAGCGACGAGAGTTTTTCAACAGCCTGCTAACATAATGAAACACACGCTGCGCTGTCACGATTTTGGCTGGTTCCGGGCCGCACGTATTGGGGCATCCGGATTGGTGATCGGGTGGTGGGTACGCCGCGACCAAAATCGCGCCAGCCCACAAGGGGTTGCGGCCACAATCGCCGCTAGCTTTGTCGCGAGGCTTGCCAATACAGCGAGTATTGGCTTCACCTCGCTTCGCGCTATCGAAGATTCTGACTCGCAACGCACGCGCGTTTCATTATGTTAGGGGCTCTTGGTGTAAAATCAATACTTTACAAACAATCAGCGGCCAACATGTTTTCGCTCAAGGACACCCTGGAGCGCTCCGATCCCGAGCTGTGGAGCGCGATCGACCGTGAGAACCGGCGGCAGGAGGCTCATATCGAGCTGATTGCCTCGGAAAACTACGTCAGCGCGCCCGTATTGCAGGCCCAGGGCTCCGTGCTCACCAACAAGTATGCCGAGGGCTACCCCGGCAAGCGCTATTACGGCGGCTGCGAATTCGTGGATGTCGCGGAGCAGCTTGCGATCGACCGCGCGAAGAAGCTGTTCAACGCCGGCTACGCCAACGTGCAGCCGCATTCGGGCGCGCAGGCGAACACGGCGGTGTATTACGCGGTGCTGCACCCGGGCGACACGATACTCGGCATGGCGCTCGACGCGGGCGGCCACCTCACGCACGGTGCGAAAGTAAGCCTCTCCGGCCGCTATTTCGACGCGGTGACCTACGGCCTCGATCCCAAGACAGAAGAGATCAACTACGCGGAGGTCGAGCAGCTCGCGCGCGTGAAGAAGCCCAAGCTCATCATCGCCGGCGCGTCCGCTTATTCGCTGGTCTTCGACTGGAAGCGGTTCCGCGCGATAGCGGATAAGTGCGGCGCGCTGCTGATGGCGGACGTCGCGCACTACGCCGGGCTGATCGCGGCGGGGCTGTACCCGAGCCCGGTCGGCATCGCGGACTTCGTCACCACCACCACCCACAAGACGCTGCGCGGGCCGCGCGGCGGCATGATTCTCGCCAACGCCGAGCACGAGAAGGTGCTCAACTCGGCGGTCTTTCCCGGCACCCAGGGCGGGCCGCTGATGCACGTGATCGCCGCCAAGGCGGTGGCCCTCGGCGAAGCGATGACGAAGGAGTTCAGGCAATACCAGGAGCAGGTGCTCGCCAACGCGCGCGTGATGGCGAAAGTGCTGCAGGAGCGCGGTTTCCGCATCGTGTCCGGGCGCACCGACTGCCACATGTTCCTGGTGGACCTGCAGAGCAAGGGGCTGACCGGACGCGACGCGGAGCAGATCCTCGGCAGGGCGAACATCACCGTCAACAAGAACGCGGTTCCCAAAGACCCGCAGAAGCCGATGGTGACAAGCGGCATCCGCATCGGCTCGCCGGCGATGACGACCCGCGGCTTTCGGGAAATCGAGGCCGAGCAGCTCGCCAACCTCATCGCCGACTTGCTCGACGCTCGCGGCGACGACAAGACGGTCGCGCGCGTCACGGCGGAAGTGAAGAAGCTCTGCGAAAGATTTCCTGTTTACAGTTCGTAACCAGGAAATCTTAACGGTGCGTGAAACGTAGCGATTAAAGGTGGCAGGGTGAACGCGGACGCTGCAAGCACCTTGTTTATGTCCCTCATCCCTCATCCCTTATCCCTCATCCCTCAGTCATGAAGTGTCCTTTTTGCAATTCGCCGGATACGCAGGTCATCGATTCGCGGGTGAGCGACGACGGCGATTCCATCCGGCGCCGGCGCAAGTGTGCCGCGTGCGCCAAGCGCTTCACGACCTACGAGACGGTCGAGCTGCGGATGCCGCAAGTGGTGAAGCAGGACGGCAGCCGCGCCGAGTTCGACCTCGGCAAGCTGCGCACCGGCTTCATGCGCGCGCTGCACAAGCGGCCGGTGCCGACGCCGATGGTGGACGAGGCCATCGCCACCATCACGCAGGACGTGCTCTCGCTGGGGGAGCGCGAGATCGATTCCCGGCGCGTCGGGCAGATGGTGATGCGGGAGCTGCGCAAGCTCGACCAGGTCGCCTACATCCGCTTCGCCTCGGTCTACAAGAGCTTCGAGGGCGTGGACGATTTCCAGGACGCGATCAAGGAAGTCCAGCGGCCGGCCAAGGAAAAGTAGCCAGGACCTGAATTAGCCGCCAAGACGCCAAGGCGCCAAGAAGGGCAAAACCAATCAAGACAAATTGAACCGCCAAGCACGCCAAGACCGCCAAGAAAAGCAGAATAATAATTGCAGACAGAAAATCGACAGCACAGCAGCGGGTGTCAACTAATAAGTCAACCAATTTGTCAC